>JAFBAJ010000769.1 GCA_019247865.1 Acidobacteriota bacterium | reverse complement strand
ATGCCGCCCTTGGCCGGGCCGCGCGCGAAGTTGTGCTGCACGCGAAAACCCTCGAAGACCTCGATCCGGCCGGAGTCCATCCGCACCGGAATGTAAACCTTGATCTCGCGGTTCGGCACCCGCATCACCGCGTACAGATCAGGGTCGAGATCGAGGAGCTGCGCTGCACGATCAAAACGAGACATCATCGCCTCGAACGGATTGTCTTCTCTGATGCGTCGTGTATCGTCTACCATAGCATTAGCCATAACCATCTCCAGAATCGGAAGTCACTTGATTTTGATTACTTCATTCATCGCTCCCGTGCGATATCCGTGCAGGTCGAGCGTGACGTAGCGAAAGCCAAGAGCGCGAAATTTTTCCGCGAGCTCGTCCACCACGTCGCGTTGCAGGGCGCGCTCAAGCTCTGCGGGCGCGACCTCCAGCCGCACGAGCTGGTCGTGATGGCGCACGCGAAATTCTTTAAAACCCATCTCGCGCATGATCTCTTCGCCGCGATCCACGGTCGCCAGTCGTTCGATGGTGACGGGCGTACCGTAGGCGATGCGCGAAGAGAGGCACGGGCTCGCGGGCTTGTCCCAGGTCGGGAGCCCTGCGCGGCGGCTGAGCGCGCGCACTTCGTTCTTGCTGAGGCCGACTTCGATGAGCGGGCTGCGGACATCTCTTTCGGCTGCGGCGGCGCGCCCCGGCCGGTAATCTCCGAGGTCGTCCGTCGTCGAGCCGTCGAGGACGAAAGCCAGCCCGCGCTCTGCGGCCAGCGGCGCGAGGCTCTGGTACAGCTCTGTCTTGCAGAAGTAGCAACGGTTCGGCGCGTTGGCCTGATAGCGCGGGTCGTCCAGCTCCGCCGTCCGGATCGTCAACTGGTGAAAGCCGAACTGCCTGACCAGCTCTGCGACCTCTGTCCGCTGGTGCGCGGCGAGGCTCGCGGAATCTCCGGTCACGCAGAGCGCACGCTCGCCCAACTCCTGCGTCGCGACGAGAGCGACGTACGTGCTGTCCACTCCGCCGGAAAAGGCGACCAGCACGGATTCCATCTCGCGCAGCAGAGCGCGGAGCCGCGACTCCTTCAACTCCGCTTCGCGCGAGACGACCGTCTCGGACTGTTCGCTCATCAGATAACTGCTCACAGTGTTCTTCTTTAAATTAAAATTTTGTTTTTTTATAGCGTCGCGCATGTTATCCCATGCCTCGCCGGAGCGCAACCACTTCAATTCTCTTTCGTCAAAATCTGCTTTCTGTTTTCGCGCGCGTGCGTGTTAAGATGTGCACCTCCCCAGAGAACCGCCGCTTCAGAACATTTGTCAGATGAATCGTTTTCCGCATCTGCTGCGCACAACTGTCGGCACGTGCCTTCGCACGCTCGCGCTGGCGCTGCTCGTCGTCTCTCCTTTGACGGCCGCGCTGGCGCAATCGCCGGACGAGGACGCAGACCCCGTGCAGCTCTTCGAGCGCGGGCAGAACGCGCACGCGCGCGGGCAACTGGAGCGGGCGCTGGAGCTCTATGAAGAGGCCCTCAAGCTGCGCCCGGATTTTCCCGAAGCGGAATACCAGCGCGCGACGGCGCTGCTCTCGCTTCGTCGAGATGAAGAGGCCGTCAAGTCTCTGCGCCGCGCGGCGGAGCTCCGCGCGGAATGGGCTCTGCCGCGCGCGCTGCTCGGCGACACGCTCGTCCGCCTCAAGCGTTATCAGGAGGCCGAAGAGCCTCTGAGCCAGGCTCTCAAATTAGAGCCGCGCAACGCGATGGCGCTGCTCGCGCTCGCAGACCTGCGCCTTCAAACCAAAGCTTCACGCGAAAATTTGACGCAGCTCCTCGCGCAGCTTCGCGCGGCGACCACAGAGGCGGGCGCGACCGCCGGAGTCTGGATCGCGCGCGCACTCATCGAGCGCGAGCTGGACGAGCGCGCGGCGGCGCTCGCGAGCTTCGAACGCGCCCTCGCCCTGGACGACAGGAACGTCGTCGCTTACATCGAGCGCGCGGAGACTTTCGCCAGCGCGAATGAGACTGACAAAGCGATTGAGAGCGCGCGTGCGGCACAGCGCCTTCAGCCAGCATCCGTCTATGCCTCTGCGGCTCTCACACGTTTTTATTTGCAGGCGGGCAACTGCGCCGAAGCGACGCGCACGCTCGATGAGCTGGATGCTGTCACGAAGCGTCCGGCGGAGACGGCTGCGCTCAGAAGCACGATTGCCGCGCGCTGTGCAATCGATGCGAATGATCGAAGCGCGCTCGAAGCGGCGCTCAGGCAGGACCCGCGTAATGCGCCCGTGCTGGCGCGGCTCTGCGCGCTCGACCGCAAAGACGAGCCGCAGCGTGCGCTCGATTACTGTCGCCGCGCGCTGGAGGTCGAGCCGCGCAACGCAGACTACGGCACGAGCTACGGGGCGGCGCTCGTCCAGATGCGACGCTTTCAGGACGCCGCCATCGTGCTGCAACGCGTGCTGACCATCGCGCCGGAGAACTACACTGCGCACGCCAACCTGGCGGTCGCGCTGTATGAGCTGAAGAGCTTTCGCGCGGCGCTCGACGAGTACCGTTGGCTCCTGAACGCGAAGCCGGAGACGACGGTCGCCTATTTTTTCATCGCCACCGCGCACGATAAGCTGGGCGAGTATCCGGAAGCGCTCGACGCCTACGAGACTTTTCTGGCGAAGGCCGACCCGCAGCAGTTCAAGCTGGAGATCGAGAAGGTCAACCTCCGCCTGCCGACGCTGCGCAGCCAGATCAAGCTCGGCCAGGGAGCGAAGAAGAAGACCTGACACGGCTCGGACAGAGTGACACAAAAAAACCATCGCCGTTCGATGATTTTCCATTTACGTTTCGAGATTTAAGTTTTACTATCTGGAGAAATCATGAATGCCTCTCTCGTAAACAGAATTCGCCTGGCTTCGAGCTTCAGCGCGCTCCTGATACTCTTCGTCTGTTTGAGCACCGGCGCGCACGCTCAGGATCAACTGCTGGTTCCGAATCCTTCCGCGCCGCCGCCGATGAAATTCATCTCCAGCACAGACCGCACGCAGCTCTCGACCACGCACGACGCGAAGGGGCGGCTCAAGATGTGCATCGAGATGGCCGAGACACGGCTCCTGCGCGCAGAGCAGTTGACGGTTGACCAGCGCTTCATCAACGCGACTTCGGAGCTGGGCATCTATCAGGCCATCATCGAAGACGCGCTCAGTTATCTGGGGCAGCAGAAGGTCAACAGCGATAAGACGCGCGACCTCTACAAGCGACTGGAGATCCAACTGCGCGCCGACGCGACCCGGATCGAAGCCATCCGCCGCGTGACGCCCTCCGATTACGCCGTCCACGTCAAAGCCATACGCGATTTCGCGGACAACGCGCGCACCAATGCGCTCAACGCTTTTTTCAGCGACACGGTCTTGCCGCAGGGCAAGGAGAGATCGGCCGGACAGGATAAATCCACAGCCAACGCGGCTGCCCCAGGTCAAGCACCACCAAAGTCACAATGAAAGCCAAACTGTTTCCGCTCGCAGGCGTCGTGTGCCTGCTTCTGCTCTGCTGGCTCCCCGGAACTTTTCAAACCCTTGAAGCGCGACCCGCGCGCGACCACCTGACGCCGCAGGAAGCGGACCTGGTGCGCGAAGCGCAGGAGCTGGACAAACGCACGGAGGTCTTTATCAAGGCCGCCGAGCGCCGGCTGCTCGCCCTGAGCGACCCGAACGCGGCGCAGAAGGAGAAAGAGAAATGGGGCGAGCTCAAGGGCACGCGCGCAGATTTTCTCTACGACCTCTCAAGGATTCTGGACGAAGCGATCACCAACATCGATGACGTCAGCTCGCGCGACGAGAGCAACCCGCTCATCCCGAAATCGATCCGCAAACTGGCCGAAGCCTCCACGCGCATCCTGACACAGCTTGAACCTCTGCGCGGAAAGCTCGAAAGCGACAAAGAACTGCATTCGCTCGATCAGGCCATCGAGAACGCGCAGGACATCGTCGAAGCCGCGGGTAAGCTGCCGCCTCCGCCCTCGAAGACTGAGAAGAAGAAGAAGGAGAGCAGCCAGGATTAGCTCGCCGGCGGCACTGACCATTCCGATTGAACCCTGCCGACCGATAATTCGTTATCAAGCTGGAACGCGATCATTTAATTTTCAGGAGAGAGTTTGATGGACAATAGATTTTATCCGGGCGTCGAGGCCGATCCGTCGCAGTTGATGGCCGAGCTTCGAAATATTTTCGATTCCGAATATCAGGTGCACACGGTGCAGGTCGGCACGGCCACTGTGCTTCAGGCGCGCAAGTCGAGCACGTTGCGCGATCTGGCCGGGCTCTCTTCCGCGCTGACGATCAAGGTCACGCCGGAGCACGGCGGCACGCGCGCCGAGATGGGAATGCAGAAGTGGCTCGACAAAGCTGCGGTCGCGACGGTCGGGCTCCTCGCCTTTCCGCCCCTGATGGCGCTGGCCGCGCTCGGAGCCTACTGGCAATTCAAGGTCACGGAAGATGCCTGGAAGATCATCGAAGACCACATCGCGCAGAAAGCCGGAGGCTACGTGCCGCCGATGCCCGGCCGCTGCGGCACGTGCGGCGCGGCCAACAGCGCCGGTTCCGCCTTCTGCTCCGTCTGCGGCGCGAACATGCGCGTCGGTCTGACCTGCAACTCCTGCGGCACGGAACAGCGCGACCCGTCCGCGCGCTTCTGCAATCGCTGCGGCAAACCGCTCGGAGCCGAGAGCTAAAGAAAAAAGTCTCACGCAAAGGCGCAAAGACGCAAAGAAAAGCTTAATTGTTTTCTTTGCGTCTTTGCGTCTTTGCGCCTTTGCGTGAGAGTCCCGTTTTTAAGTTGCTTCATCGCCGCTGACAGTTTATATTCAGCCCGTCGCAACCTAAGACCGGTTTTGCTAACCTCCCTCTGCCATTTTCCTTCTCTGGAGAAAATACATGCCTCGTTTATTAACGATTGGGCTTCTCTTACTGTGTCTAATGTGGAGCGTGCAGTCCGTCTCTGCAACCGGCTGCGCAACGCCGAGCTTCGGAAGCGCGACGGCTTACAGCATTCCCTCGAATGTCTACGGCATCGCCGTTGGCGACTTTAACCGCGACGGCAAACTCGATGCGGCGACGGCGAACAAAAATATCTCGACGGTTTCAATCATCCTCGGCAACGGGACGGGCGGCTTCGGCGCTGCGACGAGCTACGCGGTCGGCAACGGGCCGACGGCCATCACGGCGGCGGACTTTAATCTCGACGGCAAGCTCGACCTGGCGACGGCCAACGATAGCGGCAGCAGCTACTCTGTTCTCCTCGGCGACGGCGCGGGACACTTCAGCGTGACGACAAGCCCGCTCGCGGGTACTGTGCGGGCATGGCAGATCATTGCGGCCGACATGACCAATGACGGCAGTCCCGATCTGGTCTTCAGGACGATTGATGATGACGCGACTTTCCATGTCGGGGCGCTCTTTCTTTATCAGGGCATGGGCAACGGAAGCTTCGTCTTTCGCTCCGCCGTAGTCCCCTTGCAGAGCGGCAGCAACGGCACTTCCCTTGCGGTCGCTGATTTCGATGAAGATGGCTGGCTCGACATCGTGACTAACTGTAGCAACTGTATGGGCGGTATCGTGAGGGTGCTGCACAACAACCGCAACACTTCGTTCTCGGTCGGGTCGAACATCATCACCGGAACGTCTATCACCGCGGCTGTGACGGGCGACTTCAACAACGACGGCAAGTTCGACATCGCGACCGCCAACTGGTCCGTCAACAGCGTCTCCATCCTGCTCGGCGACGGGACGGGCGGCTTCGCTTCTCCGACCAGCTATCCGATTGCAGGCAACGGCCCCACCGCGCTCACGACCGGAGACCTCAACTCGGACGGCAAAGCCGATCTGGCTGTGGCGACATCTCTGCCGGGTCTTAATAACGGCACGGTCTCTGTGCTGCTGGGAGACGGCGCGGGAGCTTTCGCGTCGGCGCAGAACACGGACTTCGTGCGCGCTCCGACCTCCGTCACGAATGCTGATCTGAACGGCGACGGAAGGCTCGATCTGCTGACGGGCGATCTGGGGCCGGGCTTTGGTGGCGGCACTGTGACGGCGCTCCTCAACACCTGCTCCGAAGCCCCTCTGCGCCGCAACCGGATCGCAGATTTTGACGGCGACGGGCGGACGGACATCTCCGTCTATCGCGAGCCCGGCGGCGACTGGTATGAGTCGCGCAGCTCAAACGACATCCTGCACATACGCCCCGGTTTCGGGATGAGCGGCGACAGGCTCGTGCCCGGAGATTTCGACGGCGACGGCAAGTCCGACATCGCTGTCTTTCGCGACACCACAGGCGAGTGGTTCATCATCGACAGCAGCAACGGCTTGTACAGGATTCAGCGTTGGGGCGCGGGCGGAGACCTTCCGGCCATCGGCGATTACGACGGCGACGGGAAATCAGACCTCGCGGTCTTTCGTCCCTCGACGGGAAGCTGGTACATACGGCAGAGCCGCGACCTCGCGCTCAGAGTCCAGCCGTGGGGAGCTTCGGGCGACGTGCCGGTCTTTGGAGATTACGACGGCGATGGCAAGGCCGATGTCGCTGTCTTTCGTCCTTCGACCGGAGCGTGGTACATCCTCAACAGCGCGGACGGCTCGGTCAGGGCGCAGGGCTGGGGCGTCTCGACTGACAAGGCCGTGCCCGGAGATTACGACGGCGACGGCAAGACAGACCTCGCCGTCTACAGGCCGAGCGAGGGCGGCTGGTACGTTCTGCGCAGTTCGGACAGCATGATGATGGCGCGGGCCTGGGGCGCAAGCGGAGATGTCGCAGTGCCCGGAGACTACACAGGCGACGGCAAGACTGATTTCGCAGTCTATCGCGCGGGCGTCTGGTACGTCCTCAACAGCGCGGACAGCACGTTGCAGGTCAGCTACTTCGGACTCTCGACCGACCTGCCGATTCCGTCGGCTTACACTGCCAACTAATTAGCCACAGAGACACAGAGACACAGAGGAAGAACTTAAAATTTATCCTCTGTGTCTCTGTGTCTCTGTGGCTAATTTTAATCGTGTCTCAAAGCCCTCACCGGATCGATGCGTGCGGCGCGTGCGGCCGGGTAGAGCGCGGCGATGATCGAGATGAGCACGGCGAAGACGATGGCTCCGAGCCAGAGGTAGGCCGGGAGCGCGAAGAAGTCCACGTAGCTTGCGCCCTGCGGCTTGAGTATGAAGCGATAGGCCAGCCGGTTCGCCGCCGCGTCGATGCCCCACGCGACCAGACACCCGACGACCCCGCCCAGCAGCCCGATGACCGAGGCCTCTATAAAAAAGATGAGCTTGATCTCGCGATCTTCCGCGCCGATGGCCTTCATGATGCCGATCTCGCGCGTGCGCTCCAGGATGGACATAATCATCGTGTTGGCGATGCCGAACGAAGCGACCAGCAGCGAGATGCCGCCGAGGAGTCCGAGCGCGGAATTGATGATGAGAAAGACGAGCCGCAACTGTTCCAGTTGATCCATGATGGAGAAGCTGCCGAAGCCCAGCTCAGTGATGCGCTTGCGCACCTCCGTCAACGCGACCGGATCGCTGACGCGCACCACCGCCGAGCCGTAACCGATGGACTCGTTCTCTTTGAGCGCGCCGCTGCCGCGCGCCAGCTCCAACGCCACCTCGCTCAGAGTGTCGCGGTGCGTCTCGCGCCAGCTCCGCGCGTCCTTGAGCGAGATGTACATCCCTGCGGTCGGCATCAGTCCGCGAAAGCGGCGCTGTCCGTT
>JAFBAJ010000715.1 GCA_019247865.1 Acidobacteriota bacterium | reverse complement strand
TGATGATCGCCGCCGCCGCGCCCGCTCCGGCGGCGAGAAAACGTCTGCGGTTCAGACCTGGTGATTGTTCCCGGTCGGTTGAATCGGGCGGCGCAGCAGCCTGCTCCTGATTCTCCGCTGGCTCAATCTGATTGTCTTGAGGTAAGTCCGGTATCTCCTTCATTGAGGCTCCTCCTTCAGGAATTGAAATCCAAACTTGACCTGCTGTTGAAATGCTTTCGCAGGATCGGGTGGAAAGTGAGAAACATTCGAGTCAGCCTGCCCAGGCCAACTTAAAAGATGATCGACGAAAATGATTCCTGATTTGAGACAGAGTACTTAGTGATGAAGCTCATATTAAAAGATACAAGCCGGTTAAGCTCTGGAGGAGAGCCTGTCGAGGTAGATAAGTCATCCTCCAGTGAGCCGGAGATTAAGATGAGTTTGAATACACAGAGAATTCGGCTGTTGCCAGCGCGATACACCAGAGCGACGGCAGGCACACAAGCCTGCGCGTCGCTAACCGCCCACGTTCAGTCAAAGGAAGACAATCAGAGAGACGACGCGCACCGGAGCGAAGAGCAAGTCTTAGCATGTCGAGGAGACAAAATCCTTCGCCCGCGTCACGCTGGCCGGAAACTAAAGCTGTCCCTGACAGCTTCAGCCCCTGTTTTCCTGCCGCGCCAAACGCAATCTTTTGACCTTCTCGTTCTTCTGCTGTTTATGAAAAGCTTTGAGACTGCCGAGCTGCTTCCCACTCAGCACGGCGTGCGTTTGTTTCATGTGCCGGTAACGCATCTTGCGCAGCTCTGACTCGGCAGAGGCCAGATTATCGATGGCCTCCATCACCTTCTGCTCGGGAGAATCCAGATCACGGATGACTGAGCGAAAGATGATCTTGGCTTTGCTGAGAGCTGCCAGCAGGTCCACCTTCTCCAGCTCGAAATCCGTACGCATGCGGTTGAGCTTATCCTGCTGCTTGTCCGTCAGGTCAAACTCCTCCGCCCGACGAAGCACCATGCCGATGCCGCCCTTTTGGCGCAACGAGCCGCCACGCTCGGCCCCCATGCGTCCCTGTCCGCTTTGACGAAAGTGGGATTGTTCACGACCACCACCGCCGCCGCTCTCTTCCTGAGCTGCGCCCCCTTGCGACTGGCTCATTAAACCTCTCATGATTGTGGCCTCCTTACTTGTGTCTCAGTGCGTAAATGTTATCACCGGGCAAGACGATGCGCAACGAAAACAAGTAGCCGAGTACTTGTCTCTCTTCATGCGTCTTTCAAACACAGTGTCGCTCGCGGCAGCGGAGCTGCTCGATGACCTCCGCCGCCCAGAAGCTGGCGTAATCGTCGCGGGCCAGCGTCAGGTTGCCGACCAGATTGCCCTCTGTCGGAATGCCGATGACGGCGATGTCCTGATTACCCACACCCTCGTTTCCAATCACGAAGCGCGAGCCTTCGGTCATGTCTATGGCTCCGGGGCGATAGCCGGGCGTCTCCTCTAACGTGACACGGTTTTCAAAAGCACGCACCATCCCGCGTCGTTGCAGGTTGCGATAGAGCGGGCTCGCATCACGTGTGATGTCCATGCGCGGATAACGTGCATTGACCAGAATGTTCGCCTCTGCGACCGCGCCCGGAATCTCAGCGCAGCGCAGCTCGAACAACCCGCTGTCCTCTTTGACCAGCACCTCCGGGTTGCGCGCCACAGAGAAATCGAGCAGCCCGGCCAGGTGCAGCGCCCGGAGCTTTTCGATATTGATGATGGGAGGCCCAAAGGCGACCCGCTTGAGCCGCGCGTAGTAATGCTCGATCAGTTTCTGATGTGACTGCGGCGTGAGTCCGCCGAACTCAAGCACCGCGCCGAGTTCTTTGCGGACTTCATACCAGATGTCGATGGCGGCCTTGATGCCGCATCCGGCGTGTCCACGCCGGGCGCGGTCAAGCTCCTGCTCCATGTAGTGTCCGATGAAGGAATCGAGCTCTCCGCCGCTTCTGAACGGACGCTCGCCGACAGGGTCTATCACCGGCCGGTAATCGAAGCCCGCCTGCCCCGGATGAGCACGCAGAAAAGCGTCGATCACCCGGCGCATCGCGTCTGCGTCCGGCGGTGACGCCTCCAACTGTTGCCGCTCTTCACCGTCGCCCATCACCACGCGGTAATAGTGAAACTCCATCTCAAGCTCAAAGAGCGGCCAGAGGTCTCTCTCGAAATCCAGCTTTCCGCCGGGCGCTCTGCGTTTCAGCTCCGCCA
>JAFBAJ010000533.1 GCA_019247865.1 Acidobacteriota bacterium | reverse complement strand
TCGCGTCGGCCGCAAAGGCCGGCGGCACGTAGATCACCGAAGCATTCGCCCCGGCTTCGCTGACAGCGTCCGCGACCGTGTTGAAGACCGGCACCTCTTCATGCGTCGTGCCGCCCTTGCCGGGCGTGACGCCGCCGACGACGTTCGTGCCGTATTCGATCATCTGCCGCGTGTGAAACGTGCCCTCTTTGCCCGTGATGCCCTGCACGACCAGCCGCGTGCTTTTGTCAACCAGTACGCTCAACGATTTTGCTCCTCGAAAAAAGTGATGCTTGTGTTAAAGAAGGCGCAGTATAACACAGTGTACGCGCCGCGCTGCAAAGCCGTGCCTTCAGAAAGAATCTCACGCAAAGGCGCAAAGACGCAAAGAAAGACAGGTTAATTTCTTTGCGTCTTTGCGCCTTTGCGTGAGACCTGTTTTTTCACATCAGCTCGACCGTCTGGCCGTACTGCGGAGCTTCGACCGTCCAGCCGAAACGCTCCCGGATATGCGCGGCCATCGCGGCTGCTGCCTCCGGCTCGCCGTGCGTCGTGAACGAGCGGCGCGGCGGCAACGGCATGCCTTCGAGCCAGCGCAAGACCTCTTTCCAGTCCGCGTGCGCGGAAAAGCCGCCGATGCGCTCGATGTGGCAACGCACGGGCACGTGCTGTCCCATGATCCTCACTTCGCGCGCGCCCTCCAGAATCTTGCGGCCCACAGTCCCAGCCGCCTGATAGCCGACGAACAGAATCGTCGTCCGGTGGTCGGGCAGGAGGCGCATCGCGTGATGCATGACGCGCCCGCCCGTCATCATCCCCGAAGCGCTGATGATGATCCGCGCGCCCTCTTCGTTGTTGAGCCGCTTCGACTCTTCGCGCGACGAAGCAGTAATCATCGAATGCGTCTTCAGCGGATGCTGTTTTTTGGCGAGCACGCTCGCGTACTCTTCATCCTGCTCTTCTGTGCGATGGCTGTAAGCCTGCGTCGCCAGAGCGGCCATCGGCGAGTCCACGCGGACGGGCAGGATGGGAATGCGCTGCTGGTCTTCGAGTTCTCGGATCAGGTAGATAAGCTCCTGCGTGCGACCGATGGCGAAGGCCGGAATGAGCAACGCGCCGCCGCGCGCGGCCGTCTCCTTGATGATTCGCTCCAATGCGTCTTCGGGTTTTTCCGGGTCGTGCAGGCGGTCGCCGTAAGTCGATTCGACGAGCATGTAATCGCAGGCGGGCGGCGGCTCAGGGTCTTTGATGATCGGCTGATCGTAATGGCCCAGGTCGCCCGAGAAGAGCACGCGCCGCCCCGCGCCGTCGTTGCCCGCGCCGTCCAGCTCGACCAGCACGAGGCTTGAGCCGAGGATGTGTCCGGCGACGCGAAATCCGGCGCGAATCCCCGGCGCGACCTCGCGCGGCTCGCTCGTGTTCGGCACCGTTTCGAGCAGCTTGATCGCAGCCTGCGCGTCATCCTCCGTGTAGAGCGGGAGCGCTGGCTGGTGCTTGGTCAGGCCGTGACGATTGCGATACTCGGCCTCCTCTTCCTGCAAACGCGCCGCGTCGGGCAGCAGTATCTTGAGCAGGTCGCCCGTCCCACGCGAGCAATAGACAGGCTTGTTATAGCCTTGGGCGACGAGCCGGGGCAGGTAGCCCGTGTGGTCTATGTGTGCGTGCGTGATGAGCACCGCGTCGAGCGAGCGCGGGTCGAACGGCGGGTCTTCCCAGTTGCGCTCGCGCAGTTCGCGCAAGCCCTGAAACATACCGCAATCGACCAACACCTTCCGCCCGTTCGACTCGATCAGGTACTTCGAGCCGGTGACAGTCCCCACACCGCCCCAGAATGTCAGCGTTGCCATGCGCTCTCCTCTTTTCGGTTTAAAGTTGAAGCGATTCTAGCCGGAAAGCAGTTTCCCGCAAAGGCGCAAAGACGCAAAGAAAGACTGATTGCTTTTCTTTGCGTCTTTGCGGAAACCTCTTTTCCTGACCTGCAAAAGCCCACGAGCCGAGCGTCTTTTTTATGCGGCGCGCGGAGTTTTCAAGTATGATGTGGGGCGCGTCGGCTCTGAATCCGATTTTCATAACCACTTGAGGAGTCCGAAAAAGATGAACCGCCAGTCCCCCAAACGCTTTACACTCGCCATTCTATCTCTGGCACTGCTGCTCGCCTCTTTCAACGCCGCCGAGGCACAACGTAAGCGCTCCACGAAAGAAGAGACGACCACCGTCGGCTCGCCCGTCAACGCGATCCTGGATCTGGGCTCGTCGATGCTCAACTCCGCGACCTCTTATGTTGACGTTGACCCGTACTCGCAGTTTCGCGAACAGCAATACTCAAACGAAGGACTCCTCAGCGAGCGTGATGAGATCAAGCTCGGCAACACGATTCACCTTGAAGTCCAGAAGCGTTACAAGATCGTCGCGGACGGGCAGGCGCGTCTCAATCGCATCGGCCAGCGAATCGCGCGCGCCAGCCGGCGACCTGGGCTCGCCTACCAGTTTCACGTCATCCGCGACAAGGAGCTGAACGCCTTTTCCACTCCCGGCGGGCACATCTACGTCACGACCGCGCTGATGGACATCGCCAGCGACGACCAGCTCTCGTCCGTGCTCGCGCACGAGGTCGGCCACGTCGTCGCGCGCCACAGCCTGAAGACGCTTCAGCAGACGCAGATGCTCGGCGGCATCGCAGACCTCATCGGCTCTGTGACGGGCATCGCGGGCGACACAGCGCAGCAGCTCGGCACGCTCGCCGCGCAGCTCGTCGGGAGCGGCCTGCTCTCCGTGCATAACCGCGAAGAGGAACGCGAGGCGGACTTTCTGGGCGTGCATACGATGGCGAAGGCTGGCTACGACACGGAAGCCATGATCTCGATGTTCCAGAAGATCCTGAACGTCGGCGAAAGGGATTCGAGCCTGCTCAACGAACTCTTCTCCGACCATCCGGCCGTGCAGGAGCGCATCGACAACACGCGCTACGAGATCGACCACATGCGCAACTCGCGGCGCAGGTAAAGCGGGTCTGCAAAGGACGTATCATTAAAGCTAACTCAAAGAGCCTGCGTGTGCAGGCTCTTTGAGTTTCAGAGTTAATACATAATGACTCTGATGAGCACCATCTCCGACCAGGTGCTCGCGCCCAGATTGTCCGTGGCGCGTGCCCGGAGGCGATATTTTCCGGGGCGCAGATGAGTCAGCTGCCAGCTATATTGATAGTTACCGCCGGAGCCGGCCGTGACAGAGCCGACCCACCTGTTATCCAAATAGAACTCGACCTGCGCGATGCTGCCGTCGCTGTCGGCGGCCTGCGCAATTATCGGAAGCGGCGCAGAGCCGTTGAACAGTTGGCCGGCGAGCGGGCTCATGATCTGCACGCTCGG
>JAFBAJ010000406.1 GCA_019247865.1 Acidobacteriota bacterium | reverse complement strand
TCGAGCAACGTCTTGTGCGGCGCAAAGGCGACCTCGGTCGGCTCGCCGTTGAGCGTAAATTGAATGTGTTCCTTCTGCTTCATAACCACGATCTGATAAACGAAATTTCTTTGGGCGAATTGAGTTTTTAATGCCTTAAAGTAGCTGTCCGGGCTGTGTGCGACAGAAGAGCCATGATAGCAGTTTTGCCGCGGAGAGGCGAAGCGGGCACTCCGTAGATTTGAAATTGAGATTTGAAATTTGAGGTCCGTGCGGTTATCCCGCGCGAATTCGTGTTCAACTTAATAGCGCGCGGGCTCAACAGTTCGGCGCGAGTGGCGATGTGGCAGTGCCGTTCTATTTTTCAACCGGCGGGTCGGTCGCGTCGGCCGGGCCGCCCTCTTTGTCCGCGCCGCGCAGAGTGCCGGTCTGGTCGATGTAGAAAGACCTGCGCCCGGAGACGCCGTAGGTTTGCGGGACGGCGTTGACAGCATAGGCCGCGGGCGTCTCGCCTTTGCCCGCCCGCAGCAGGACCTCAAAGACGTAGCCCTTCTGTGTGGCGTCCACACGCGCGCTCTCAAGCAGTTTCAGCTTGACGAGCTGTTCGAGCGAGCCGTATTGCCCAGCGCCCTGCTTCTCCTTAAAAGTCGCTTCGGCCGTGTGGATGCTGCGCAGAGCGTCTATCATCCAATCTTCGTTGGCGGCCAACTGTGCTCCGGCGTCCTCTTCGTCCGGCGTCTCAGTCACGAGCGGCGCGGTACGCACCGGACGATTCGAGTTGCCCTGCATGGCCTGTTTCGCAAACGGGCGCATCTCCGCCAACGGCGCGTCTTTCTTCTCGGAGGTCAGCAGCACGCCCGCTTCTGTGAGATAAAAAGAGCGCCGTCCGGACTTGTCGTACTCGCTCGGCCGCGCGACGAGATCGAGCAGCGGAGGCGTGGTGAGCGTGCTTTTCTTGACCACGACGGTAAAGCGATAACCGCCTTTGATGCCGTTCGCCAGCTCGTCGTCGATCAGTCCGGCGGCGCGCAAGTCCTTGAGCTCGCCGTATTCACCCGTCCCGCCTTTGGTCTGAAAGGCGGTCTCCGCGCTGAAGAGCGTGCGGAGCGATTTCATCGCCGCGCCTTCGCTCGTGCTGACGCTGATGTTCTCCTGCTGCTGTGGAAGCGAGACTGCGATTGAGAAGAGAAGGGGAGCGCAAAACAGAGCAGCGAGCAATGCGTACTTCATATTAAAACTTTACTTCGCGCCGTCTTTGCGATTGAGCACGAGGTTGTCGATCAGGCGCGTCTGGCCGAAGCGGACGGCGACGGCGATGAGCACGGTGCGGTCGTTCAGCTTGTCCAGCTTTTCGAGCGTGTCCGCGTCCGTCACGCTGACGTAATCGATCCGCGCGCGCGGCTCCGTCTCGACCGTCGAGCGGACGATGCCCGCCAGCTTCGTCCCGTTGCGCTCGCCTTCGGCGTAAGCCGATTCGGCTCTCGTCAACGCACGATAGATGATCGCGGCGGCGTGGCGCTCCTCTTCGTTCAGATAGGCGTTGCGCGAGGAGAGCGCGAGTCCCGAAGCTTCGCGCACGGTCGGGAGAATGACGACCTCCGTGTCGAGCGCCAGATCGCGCACCAGCCTTCTGATGACTAAGGTCTGCTGCGCGTCCTTCTGCCCGAAGAAGGCGAAGTCCGGGCGGATGATGTTGAGCAGGATCGTGACGACCGTCGCCACGCCGCGAAAATGGCCGGGCCGGACGTTGCCCTCCAGTTGCTCGGACAGACCTTCGACCGTGACGTAGGTTGAAAAGTTTTTCGGATACATCTCTTCGGGCGAAGGCGCGAAGATGTAGTCCACGTTGTAGTCCGTCAGAACCGCTGTGTCTTTGGTCAGGTCGCGCGGGTAACGCTCGAAGTCCTCGCCGGGCGCGAACTGCGTCGGGTTGACGAAGACCGAGACGATGACCACATCGCAGAGGCGACGCGCCTCGCGGACGAGGCTCAGATGCCCGTCATGCAGCGCGCCCATCGTCGGCACCAGCCCGATGGTTCTGTCCTGCTCGCGCCGCACTTTGCGCGACACCGAACTCATGCGTTGGCGACGATTGATGATTTCCATAAGCAGGGGGAGGCTTTCAAGACTTTTCGAGCTTGCTCTTTTTGTTGTCAGTTTCGAGCTTGAGTTCGGCGGCGGCTTCGGCCGGGAGTCCGTAGCTTTCAGCCTCTGAAGGATATGCGCCCGTACGCACGTCCTCGGCGAAGCGGCTGATGGCGTCCGTCATCACTTCGCGCAGGTTGACGTACTGCCGCACGAAGCGCGCGGTCTTATCAAAGGTCAGCCCCAGCATGTCGTGCAGGACGAGCACCTGTATGTCGCAGTGCCCGCCCGCGCCGATGCCGATTGTCGGAATCGAAACGCTCTCGGTGATGACCCGTGCGATCTCGCGCGGCATGACTTCGAGGACGATGGCGAAGGCCCCGGCCTCTTCGAGCGCGCGCGCGTCTTCGATCAGTGCGCGAGCGGTCTCGGCCGTCTTGCCCTGCACGCGATAACCGCCGAGCTTGTTAACTGACTGCGGCGTGAGGCCGATGTGTCCCATCACGGCGATCTCTTCTTCGACGAGCCTCTTGACGAGCGGCGCGCGCCTCAGTCCGCCTTCGAGCTTGACGGCCTCCGCCCCGCCCTCTTTGACCAGCCGGAGCGCGACGCGCACGGCATCGTCCGCGCTCGTGTGATAGGAGCCGTAGGGCATGTCTGCGACGAGCAGCGCGCGATGGACTCCGCGCCGCACCGCACGCGTGTGCGAAACGATCTCGTCCACCGTGACCGGAATCGTGTTGCCGTAACCGAGGACGACATTGCCGAGGCTGTCGCCGACGAGGATGATGTCAATGCCCGCTTCGTCCACCACGCGCGCGGTCGGGTAATCGTAGGCCGTCAGGCAGACCAGCCGCTCGCCCCGCTCCTTGCTCGCGCGCAAAGATGGCGCAGTCACTTTCTCCGGACGCTGCGGTTTGAGATAAGCCATCTCGTGTTTCCTCTTTTAAACAGACCGAAACCAAAGCGACCGGGATTCGGTCGCTCTCAATCAAGCTCTAAATATTGTTGGCATCCTGTTTGCGCAAGGCCACAATTATAGGCGAGCCGCGCGACGGCAGCAAGGAAGAAAAAGATTTCACATCCGCTGCACCATTCCCCGCGTGGCACGTCTTTACCAGCCTGTGCTCGGAGGCACGCCGTAGATGATGCGGTAGGCGACCGGGGCGACGGCGAGCGTCATGCTTAACCACGTAGCTCGGTACTTGTAATCCTCCACGAGGAAGAGTAGGCGCGGCGGGAGGTAGAAGAGTAACAGCACAGGGCTCATGAGGACGAAGCCCAGGGCGCGCGAGAAGAGGTCGCCCAGTCCGGCTGCGGGCGTGTTTGCACCAGCGGTCAGCGTGTTCCAAACGGCGAGGTTCACGAGCATATACGCGAAGAGGCAGAGGTCTGCGACAATCTCGACCTCGCGCGAGTTGCGCCAGTCGGGCTCAGGCGGCTTTTTGTACGGTGTGATCGCGCGCCAGACAAACGCCGTCGGAATCAGACTGAGGAAGAAGACGAGCACCATCGTGCCGCCGGATGCCTCGGACAACAGCAGCGCGACGATCCCCGCAGAGGTGACAAGCGTCAACGCGAAGTGAAGCACGAGGAGGATGCCAAAGGCCATGGGGACGCCCTCGCCCCGCGCGTGCAGACGCGCCTGAAGCGGCCTGCGCTTGAGCCACGCGCCGACGAGCTGCAGAGCGAGGGCCGTCGAGATGACTGCGAGCAGAGTGCGGCCTGCACGCATGTCGTCTGAGAGAAAAGTTCGTGACAGCAGGCTCCCGACGTGGCGAGTCAGGAGCCGGACGAGGAAGACGTTGAAGGCGAAGAGGGCCAGGTCGAAGATCAGCCCGCGATAGTTGAACGGCAGGAACCGTCGCCGGCCCCTTTGTTGGTTTCGGTCTGGCAAATGAATCTTTCTCGCCCCGCTCAAAGAGAGGCGGTCCCGTAGACTTTATCCACGCCGGATTGTATGCATAAAGATAACCGCGTCAAAGGTGAGTCAGGTTATGTTTACGGTCAAATTTAAGAGCTCGAATGTGTGTGCCTCTTTCTACTCGACGCGGATGATCTTGCAGCGAATCGTGCGGTTCCAGCGCTGCACGTCGATCTGCTTGATCTCGTCAAAGATGACGCTGAAGACGATCAGCTTTTCGCCGTCGCCTGCGCGGAGAGCTTTGAGGGCCGGGAACTCTTTGAGGTTCGTCCATTCGACGCGCACTGCGTAATGCTCAGGCATGCGCACGGGATCCCGGAGCGCGAGCCCTTCGCGTTCGTCTGCGCGAACTGCCGCGCGATAGGTGATGCCGGCCTGCAGGACGCGTTCGTAGGGGACGACGAGGTGCGCGATGTTTTCCAGAGAGATGATGTCGAAGCGATAGCGATACCAGACGAAATCCCGACGCGACTTGTTGCGCAGGATGCCCGTGACGGTCACGCGCGCCCGGCCGCCGTATTCGTTGGAGCGCAGCTTTTCCCACATCGCGTTGCGTTGCGTGCGCTCCGGCTCGCC
>JAFBAJ010000390.1 GCA_019247865.1 Acidobacteriota bacterium | reverse complement strand
TCGACAGATCGTCACGATAGAGCGTGATGTCCAGCGTCCCGACCGGCGGGCGCTCGCCTTCGAGGTCTGCGATCTTGTCCGCCATCCGCTCCGCCAAAGGCACGCCCCGGCGACGGATGCCGACCAGATACAGGTCGCCCGCGCCGTGGTTCTCCTCGACGATCTCCGAAGCCAACCGCGAGAGCGCGCGATTGATCCGCGCCCCGTCCATAATTCGTGATTTTTCCGTCAGATTCATTGGCGCGGATACTAGCAAGAACAGTGACGCGTGACAAGTGATGAGTGGCAGTTCAGCGAAATTTCGCCGGCTGAAAAGTGACAAGAAGAAGGTGACGGGATACAATCTGTTTCCGGCTCGTCACAACGCACACGTTACCTGTCACTGATGCTGTATCGCTCGATTCTGCGACCGCTACTCTTCCGCCTGCCACCCGAAACGGCGCATGAGCTGGCATTGAAGACGCTCTCCCGGACGCTCAAGCCGCAATTCATACGACAGTTGATGCAGAGGCGATACGCGTCGCACGGCTTTGGAGAGCTGCGCAGGTTCGGCCTCAGGTTCTCGAATCCGGTCGGCGTCGCGGCGGGCTTTGATAAGAACGGCGTGGCGTTGGAGCAGCTCGCGGCGCTCGGCTTCGGCTTTGTGGAGGCGGGGACGGTGACGCACCTCAAGCAGCCGGGCAACCCTCAACCGAGACTCTTTCGCCTGCCGCCGGACCGCGCGTTGATCAATCGTCAGGGCTTTAATAATCACGGAGCGGCGGCGCTGGCCGCGCGACTGTCAGGGCATCGCGCGGACTGCGTCGTCGGCATCAACATCGGCAAGAGCCGTGCGGTCGAGCTCGAAGATGCGACAGCAGATTATCTGGCGAGCTTCGAACTGGTGCACGCGCACGCGGATTACATCGCCGTCAACGTCAGCTCGCCCAACACGCCGAACCTGCGCGAGTTGCAGCGCGCAGATGCGCTGAAAGCTCTGCTCACAGCTCTCCAGGAAAAAAATCTGGAGTTGTCCGGGCGGAACACTTCGCGGCGAGAGCCAGTCCCTTTGCTGGTCAAGATCGCTCCCGATTTGGAGCTGCCCGAGCTGGAAGCGATTGTCGATGTCGCCTTGCGCGCGAACCTGTCAGGCATCATCGCGACGAACACGACGACGAGCCGCGCGGGTTTGCGCACGCCCGAAGCTGTGATCAAAGCCTGCGGCGCGGGCGGCCTGAGCGGCGCGCCGCTGCAACATCGCTCGAACGAAATCATACGCACGCTCTATCGCCTGACGAAGGGGCGTTTGACGATCATCGGCGTCGGCGGGGTCTTCACGGCCGCGGACGCGTGGGAGAAGATCTGCGCGGGCGCAAGCCTCGTGCAGCTCTACACGGGCTTCGTCTATCAGGGCTGGGGCATCGCGCGGGAGATCAACGAAGGTTTAGCGGAGATTTTAAGCAGGGAGAAGATCGGCTCGCTCGACGAAGCGGTCGGGTGTCGGGCGAAATAGACGGAAAGGAAAAGTCTTGATGGAGAATAAACTGATCGTGGCGCTGGATGTCGAAACTGCAGGGAGGGCGCGCGAGCTTTTCGCTGAGCTGCGCGAGGTCGCGGGCGCTTTTAAGATCGGCTCGCAACTGTTCACGGCCGAGGGGCCGCAGCTGGTGCGAGAACTGGTCGAGGGCGGAGCACGCGTCTTTCTCGATCTGAAATTTCACGACATCCCGAACACCGTCGCGGCGGCTGGCGTGTCGGCGGCGCGGCTCGGAGTCTTTATGTTCAATGTGCACGCCGCGGGCGGCGGCGAGATGATGCGGCGCACGGCCGAGGCCGTCCGGGAGGCTGCCGAAAGTGAAGGGCTCGCGCACCCCAAAGTGATCGCCGTGACGGTGTTGACGAGCGCCTCGGCCGCGACGCTTGCAGAGACAGGAGTCGCAGCCGAACCTGAAGCGCAGGTCGTGCGGCTCGCGCGTCTGACCCAAGCGTCGGGACTCGACGGCGTCGTCGCCTCGCCGCTCGAAATCAAAGCGGTGCGCGCGGCCGTCGAGCGCACGGAGTTTCTTATCGTCACGCCCGGCGTAAATCCTTCGGGCGCTGCTTACGACGACCAGCGCCGCGTGACGACACCGGCCGCAGCCGTGCAGGCCGGCGCAGACTATCTGGTCGTCGGCCGCGCCATCCTCGGCGCGCCCGACCCGGCGAAGGCCGCGCGGGAGATACTGGCAGAGATGCAGGAACAGTAGCCGGATGTCAGGGGCCAGTGAAAACCGGATCACTTTTAACCGACCAACGACCACCGACCTCTGACCACTGTTCTTTTCCGCCCGGCTTCGATAAAATCAGCGGCGTACCCGAAACTCCCCCGCGAAGAATGCTTTGCAGGCCGGGACAATCCGCACTTGATGTGAGATTATCTAGGCCGCGAAGCGGAACAATCCGATCTATCCGGCGTGTAAGAAGATTGCCCTTGCGCACGCGTGCGCCGGAAAGCGCTGTTGTGATTCAGAAGAGACGAGGATTTGACGTTTGAAAAATTTGCTGACGATCATTGCGACTCTGTTACTGCTGCTAGCGCCCTGCGCGCAGGCTGCGGCGCAGGACGAAGCGCGCGAAGCCTCTTTTTCCAAAGCCCCGTACCGGATCGGCGAGCGCCTGACTTATAACGTCTCGTTCGCCAACTTTTTCACGGCTGCGCACATAGAGCTGTGGGTCGCGGGTCGCAATGTCTACTTCAATCGCGAAGGCATTCTGCTGCGCGCGCACGTCGAAACCACGGATGTCATCAACGCCGCGCTCTTTTCGCTCAACAACGATTTCGTCTCCTACATCTCGCCGGAGAACGGGCAGCCCTATCGCTCGCAACAGCTCAGACGCGAAGCACGGAGCACGGTTCAGGACTATACGCGCATCTATAACGAGCCGGGCGGCGTGGAGGCCATTCCGGGCAAAATGAGGACGGCACAATTTCGCGGCACGTACGACGTACTCTCTGCGTTGTATCGCGTGCGCGCGCTGCCGCTCACGCATGGCGCGCGTTACTACTTCACGGTGCTGGTTAATGATGTGCCCTACGAGACCGAGCTGAAAGTCGTCGGCCAGGAGTTGGTCAAGACCAACGTCGGCACCTTCAACACCATCGTCACGCAGTTGCGCTTTCCCCGAAATTCCTACCTCAACGATTATAAGATAGAGATCTATTTCAGCGACGACGAGCGGCATGTGCCGGTGCTCTTCACTGGAAGACATGAAGCGGGCGACATACGCGCGGAGCTGGCGAGCTCTGAGCTGCCGGGCGGGAATCCGACCGCCGCCGATACGGCGATGCCGGATGTCGCAGCCGCGCCAGCACAGGTTCAGCCAGCGCCCAATCCGAACCTGAATCCGAATCCCAATTCGGTCAGCCCCAGGAGCGCGAATCCAAATCCGAACCCGGTTCCGAACACGACCCAGCCGGGCGGGATTCCGGGGATTCCAGGCATCCCGGCGAGCCCGAACACAGGGACGCCGCCTTCGCCGAACACGACCACGACGCCGGAGGGGATTCCGGGCATTCCCAACACGACCGCGCCGCTCAATCGCACGAACCCTAAGAACACAACGCCGAACATCTCAACGCCGAAGAACCCAACGCCGAACATATCTCCGACTACAACTCCCAACCGGACTCCGAACGCCACCGGCGCGCCGAGCGCAGCCACTGGAACGACGACGGCGCTGCCCGCAGGACTTCCCTTCACGGCGGGCGAACAGCTCAACTTCAATATCTATCTTGAGAACGTACAGCAGCCGGTCGGCACGGCCTCTTTTCAGGTTCGCGCGCGTACAAAATATTTCGGACGCGACGGCCTGCTGCTGACCGGCAAGGCG
>JAFBAJ010000388.1 GCA_019247865.1 Acidobacteriota bacterium | reverse complement strand
GCCTGGGTGATACCAAAGCGAAAGGACTCTCCACCACCGGGCAACGAGCGAAGCTGAAGCAGCGCTAGGCTATGCCTTAGCCGGAACGCTGTCAATGAAAATGTCTCTCGCTCCAACACCTGAGCAGCGCAGCATCAGACCGCAACTTCCTCTCTGTCCGTAAGACTCCTCTACAACTTATGTTCGAGCGGCGGAAAACATTTCTGCCATGCGGCAGGACGAGAGGGATGCTGATTAAAAGTGAGGTGTTGAGATGAAGTTTGAAGGAGGTGGATGATCCGGTGCAGGCCGGACGGAGCAGTTCCGCCCGGCCTTTTTCGCTCAACCCTGATTGAGAGCCAGCTCGCCGTTGAGCTTGAGAATCTCCAGCGTCATCTCGGCGGAGGCGTACATGTCTTTGACATCGAGCCATTCGTTGACGGTGTGGATGGCGCGCATCCCCGTGCCGAGGTTGGCGCACTGGATGCCGCGGCGGTTGAAGATGTTGGCGTCGCAGCCGCCGCCCGAAGCCATCGTCTTGACTTCGAGCCCCATCCGCGAGGCCGCCTGGATGACGAGCTGCACGACGTGCGATTCGTCCGGCACATCCATCGCGTAATACTCCGGCTCGACCGTCGATTCGACACGCGCCTTCGTCGTCTTGCCCGCGACCGTGACCTCGTACTTCGCCGCCGCATCCTCAAAGCACTTGACCATGTGATCGCACTGCGCTTTCAGTTTCTCTTCATTGAGCGAGCGCGCTTCGCCTTTGAGCGTGACGAGGTTGGTGATGATGTTGGTGGCTTCGCCGCCGCGTATGACGCCGATGTTGGCGGTCGTCTCTTCGTCGATCCGTCCGAGCTTCATGTTGTTGATCGCTTCGGCGGCGATGCGGATGGCGGAGATGCCCTCTTCGGGCGCAACCCCGGCGTGCGATTCCAGGCCATGCACGGCGAATTCGAGATGATTGGCCGACGGCCCTTTGGTGAAGAGAAAGCCGGGATCGTCCGAGTCGAAGACGATGCCGTACTTGGCTTTGAGCTGCGAGACATCGACGTTCTTCGCGCCCAGGAGGCCGACCTCTTCGCAGATGGAGAAGATGGCTTCGATGTCCGTGTGCGGGATGTTCTGCTCCTGCAGGCAGCGTATGGTTTCGATGATGACGGCGCAGCCCGACTTGTCATCGCCGCCGAGCACCGTCGTCCCGTCTGTGCGAATGATGTCGCCTTCGATGACGGGCTTGACGCCTTCGCCGGGAACCACTGTGTCCATGTGCGCGCTCATCATGATCGGCTCGGCTCCGGGAATCGTGCCCTTGAAGCGCGCGATGACGTTGCCGGAGTTGCCGCCGACCTTCGCGCCCGCGTCGTCGATCAGGACTTCCGCGCCCAGCTCTTCGCAGTACCCCTTGATGCGCTCGGCCACGTCGCGCTCCTTGCGCGAATGGCTGTCGATCTGCACGAGTTCGAGTAGAAGATTCTTGATCCGCTCCTGATTAATCATCGCTCCTCCGTCAAAAGTTTAATGTCAGGGATGCTATTTTTTACCATTGCCGCCCGATGCTTGACCAGCTATTTGTTGCTCGCGCGCCAACGGTCGCCGCGCTCATTCAAATCATCGAGCGCGCGTTGCAGCTCGTCTCTCTTAGCTTGCAGCGCGGCCTCGTCCGCGTCCGGCGGGACTTCAATCGGCGGCGCGATGAGGACGCGGGCGCGCGTGAAAGGCTTTGGCACCTGAAAAGCGTCCCAGCTTCTGGCCTCCCAGAACTTCTCGGCGGCGATGTTGAAGGGCAGCACCGGAGAGCCTGTCTTCTTGGCTAACAGGACGGCTCCCATCTTCGCCTCATAACGCGGCCCCTTGGGGCCGTCGATGGTGAAGGCCGTCGGGCTCCCGGCGCGCATCAGCCTGACCATCTCGACGATGGCCGCGACCGCGCCGCGCGTGGAGGAGCCGCGCGCCGCCCCGTAACCGAACCGCTGGATAAAGCGCGCGATGTATTCGCCGTCGAAGCTCTGCGAGGTCATGACGACGATCCGCCGCTGCTGCCAGAAATAGGTCGCCAGGAAAACACGATTGTGCCAGAAGGTATAGATCGGCAGGCGTCCCCCGCGCGTCGCCTCCTCCCAGTGCTCCCAGCCCTCGACCGTCAGGCGCACGGTGCGCCCGATGACGCGAATCAGAAAATAGAAGACGAGGTCTGCGGCGCGAATCATGAGCCGCTTCTTGAAGGGATAGGCCGAGAGGTCTGCGAAAGTGTAAGCACGCTGAAGGCCCTTGTCGCGCTCCTTGCCCTGCGAGAGTCGCCCCTCTTTTTGCTCCGCCGATGCCTGCATAGAGAGGCAAAGGTAAAAGGAAAAGCTTAAAAAGGGAAGCCGGGCATTGAAGATCAAGCCCAGAGCCACTTTTTCTTTTACCTTTTTCCGCCTTTAGAGATATATTTGAAACGGGATGCGCCCCTTTTTCGTACTGGATTGGCGAAAAGAGCGAGGCGTAGCTCTCCCTTCCTCGTGACATCAAAAGGTTCGTGGCAGTTAGAGAGGCTGATGGAAAAACGGCGAATCCTGATCGTGGATGATAATAAAGAGCTGCGCGCGTCGCTCGAAGAGGTGCTGCGCGAGCTGGGCCACGAGGTCGTGGCGACCGGCGTGCGCGCGGACGCGCTGGAGCGCGATGACCTGGACGAGTTCGACCTCATCATCTCAGACCTCACGGACGACGCGGACTCCGGCGTCCAGCTCCTGAGCGAGATCAAGCGCAAGCGCCTGCTGGTTCCCGTCGTCGTCTCTTCCGATGAGGCGCAGCAGCCCGGCGTCGTCAAGGCTTTCAAGATGGGCGCGGTCAATTACCTGCGCCACCCGTACGATAAGGAAGAGCTTTGCAACATCGTCGAAAAGACGCTCGCCTACAAGCTCCGCTTTGTGGATGACCTCAAAGCGCTGCCGTACGTGCATGAGAAGATCGAATTTGAATTGCCGAGCGATGTCTCTTTGATGAACGGCGTGCTCCATTACCTGCTGGAGCGCGTCGCCAAGCTCGGCGTCATCAAGCCCGAACGCTCGAACCTCTTCATCGCGCTCGACGAAGCCTTCGTCAACGCAGTCAAGCACGGCAACAAGAACGACCACTCGAAGCTGGTACGCATCACGGCGGAGCTCTCGGCCAAAGAGGCGCGCTTTACGGTCGAGGACGAGGGCGAGGGCTTTAACGTGCAGGAGATTCCGGACCCGCGCGACCCCGAAAATCTGTTCAAGACCAGCGGCCGAGGCGTGCTCCTCATCTACAACATCATGGACGAAGTCCAGTACAATGAGCGCGGCAATCGCCTGACGATGGTCAAGCGGCCGGAAGACACGCTCGACGCAGAACTGATTGAAGCCCTCGGCCAGGACGATAACGATCACGCACACAGCTGAAAGCGGCCCCGCGCCACAAGCACCGGCGACACTCCTCGCTGCCTGGCGCTGGTGGCTCGCGCCTGCGCTGCTCGCGCTCGCGCTCGCGCTTCTCTTCGCAGACCCTTTCATCGGCGACTGGGACGCGCTCGATTACACCATCAACGCGGTCCACGGCACGCCGTCCACGATGGCGCTCGGCCGGATTCTCTTCATCTTCTTCAATCACGCGCTCTGGCTCTTCGCGCACAAGGTTTTTCAGCTACAGGTGGAGCAGGCTTATCTGCTCTTCAAGTACGCGGTCGCGGTGCAGGGCGCGCTGGCGGTCGTCGCCTGCTGGGCGCTGGCGCGCGAGCTGTCCGGCTCCGTTTACACGGCGACGGTGGCGGGCCTGCTGGTCGCAGTCTCGCCGGTCTTCGTCATGTACAGCGGGCAGGTGATGACGGACGTGCCTTCGGTGCTCATCGTGGCGGTCGCGCTGGTGATGCATCTGCGGGGGCTCAGGAGCGGGCGCGTGTGGCTGGTGCTGTGCGGCGCGGCGCTGCTCGGCGCGGGAGTCAACGTGCGCGAGACGGTGATGTTCTATGGGCCGTGGCTCGCCCTCGCGCCGTTCGTCTGCGGCTGGAAGTTTCGGGCGAAAGAGATCGGCTGGACGCTCGTCGCGTGCGCGCTCTTTCTCTTGATGGCGCTCGCGCCGTTCGCCCTCTGGTACGCTGCGAACCCGCATGACTATCGAGAGGCGTGGCGTGGCTGGCGCGAGACGATGAGCGCAGAGATCGCGCGCCATCCGGTCGAGCTGAGCAACATCTACCAGTTCCTGCTCTTCTTCTTCGCGCTCTCGCCGATGACGGTCGTCGCGCTCCCCGCGGCCATCCGACAGGAGTGGCGCGAGAAGAGATTGTCGCCGCTGCTGCTCGCCGCGCTGGTCGGGCTCTTCGCCAATATCCTGCTCTTCTTCAATTACAGCACGGTCATCAACTGGCGCTACTTTCTGACGGGACT
>JAFBAJ010000347.1 GCA_019247865.1 Acidobacteriota bacterium | reverse complement strand
TGTGGAATCAGACAGCAAGCGCGCTCGTACAACACGGCGTGGACGTGAATCTGGCCTCTGTGACCTTCACTGCGGAAAGCGTGCAGTTCACCGACGGCTCGCAGTGGTACAGGGGGCAACTGCTCAAAAGCGCTCCTGACGGCTCGGGCGTGAAGTTTACGAACCAGATAATCCCGTCAATGGTCAATCAGCCAGTGCTGCCTGATCAGTTGACGGACGCAGGCCAGTCCCGTACGGAGGCTACGTGCAAAAGGAAAGCAGGTTATATCGCCGATCACTGCACCATGAGCGGATGCTATCAGTTTACAGACCTGGCGGATGCGTGGGGAGGGCAGTATACGAGTGTCACTGTCATCGGCCCTTGCGAAGAACTCCCAGGCGTAGACGACCCGACGATCAATTGCACGGAACAAACGACACATTCCAGAATGCAATACGATTCTACGTGTTCGACAGTCTGCCCGCCTTGCACGAGCGACCCCGATTATTACTGGTATTCCTCGGACTTTTGCGGAGATGACTTTCACTGGAGTTGCACCGGGTGCAAGTGCGTGCGCAACTCGCCTATCTTGATTGATGTCAGCGGCAATGGTTTTGCCCTCACGGATGTCGCACATGGCGTCCACTTCAACTTTAATGGCGACGGCCCGGAGCATATGAGCTGGACAGCAGCCGGTTCGGATGATGCCTTCTTGGTGCTTGACCGCAACGGCAACGGCACGATAGACACCGGAGAGGAACTGTTCGGCAACGTGACGCCGCAGCCGCCTGCGCCATCGCAGCATGGTTTTCTCGCGTTGGCCGAATATGACAGAGCCGCTAACGGCGGCAACGGCGACGGGGCGATAAGCAACGGTGATGCTATCTTTTCGTCTCTGCGCCTGTGGCAAGACGTTAATCACAACGCCGTCTCGGAGCCGGGAGAATTGCGCGCCTTGCCGGCCCTGGGCATCGCCAGATTAGATTTAGACTATAAAGAATCTAAGAAGGTTGACCCGTATGGCAATCAGTTCAGATATCGCGCGAAGGTCAGAGACATTCACGGCGCGCAGGTGGGACGCTGGGCATGGGACGTTTTCTTCCGCTTCGGTCCATGATCGCAGTGAAGCCGCGCGATCTCCAGCAGGTGAATTATCATCGGGCGGCAAACGACAGTAAGATTCGAGGAGCGCGATTCATCCCGCGCTCCTCTTTTATCTGGAAAGCCCTGAGTTGATGGGTCATGCAATGCCTGCTTGACAAGCTCTCGCGGCGACCGTTAGAGTGACGATTTCGCTTATCACGCACTTTAAAGAATGCGCTACACCATGCATTCTTGCAAGAAGAAAAGAGAGAACAAAAGAAGTGGCTCGATATAAGAAAAGGGCGCAGGAACTGAAACACGATGCCTTTCGTGACAAGACGATGGGCCTCCTGGATCGCCTCGCCGAGAAGCTTGAGGGAAAAGGGCGCGTCATCCTGTACGGCCTGGCCGCGCTGGTCGCCATCGGTCTTATCGTCTGGTTCTGGAGCTGGCGCAGCAACAAGAAGGCGCAGGAAGCGTACAAGGCGCTGGGACGCGCCATCGAGGTCGCCTCGGCTCCGGTCACGCCGACGCCTTCGCCCGGCTCGACCGAGATGACCTTTGCGACGGAGAAAGACCGCGCTACGCGCGCCGTCACGGAATTCCAGAACGTGGCCGCGAAATACGGCAACCCGACCAGGGAGCTGGCGAGCTATTTCATCGCCACCAACAAGCTGGCGCTCAATCGCAACGAAGGCATCAACGAACTGACCCAGCTCAGCCAGAGCGGCAACGAAGAGGTCTCGACGATGGCGAAGTTCGCGCTGGCGCAGGCGAGGGAAGAGGACGGCCAGTATGACGCCGCCGCCACGCTCTACGGCGAGCTGGCGAAAAAGAACAACGCCGCCCTTCCGCCCGACACGGCCAACCTGCGGCTCGCTCTGGTCTATGAAAAACAGAGCAAGAAGAAGGAGGCGGCCGACATCCTCTTCAACATCGTGGATGCCTCGCGCAAGGCCAAAGACCCGGAAGGCAAGCCGATGACGCCGTCCGCCGCCGCGCGCGACGCCGCGACGGAGCTGGAGAAGCTCGATTCGGCACGCTACGCGCAGCTCCCGCCCGAGCCGCCCCCGGCCAACTTCCCGATGTAAGCACAGCAGAGAAGATGTCAGGTGCCGGACAGCAGTTTGAGACTCTGACCGGCATCTGACCTCCAGGACCTCCGGCATCTCCTTTCATCATGGACAATCTCACGCACTCGCTCGTCGGTCTGGTCGCGGCGAAAGCGGGGCTTGAGCGCGTCTCGCCCGCCGCCACCACTTTATGCGTGCTGGCCGCGAACGCCCCGGACTCGGACATTCTGGCGACTTACGGCGGGCGCTGGTTCTACCTCCAACATCACAGAGGCATCACACATTCCATCGTCGGGACGCTCGCGCTCGCGCTGCTGCTCCCGACGCTCTTCTGGCTCGGCGATCAACTCATCGCGCGCGTGCGCCATCGTCCGCCCAAAGTAAAATTGCGCGGCCTGCTCCTGGCCTCGCTCATCGTCAGCGCGACGCATCCGCTGCTGGACTGGACGAACAACTACGGCCTCCGCCCGCTCCTGCCCTGGAGCGGCCAGTGGTATTACGGCGATCTGGTCTTCATCATAGATATCTTTATCTGGTTGACTCTGGGCGGCACTGCGTTTCTCCTGACCGCGAAGTCGAAGCTGCGTATTGCGCTCTGGATAGCGCTGGCGCTCGTCCTGACGACGGCCATCGTGTTCATCCCGACTCTGCGCGCAGGCTCCAGCGTACCGCTCGCCGCGCGTGTAGTCTGGCTGGTCGGCGTCATCGCTTTTTTCATCATGCATCGCCTGCGCGTCGCGTCTCGTTGGCGCAGCTCGCTGGCGTTGTGCGCGCTGGCGTTGATCGTCATCTACTGGGGCGGCCTCGCGCTCCTGCACAGGCGCGCGCTGGCGCAGGCGCAAACGGTCGCCGCCGGGATGGCTGCCGCGAACGGCGAGACGACCGGAAGGCTCGCGGCGATGCCAGTGCTGGCGAACCCTTTGCGCTGGCAATGCGTCTTTGAGACCGAGCGCGCGACCTATCGCTTCGACCTCTCTTTAAGCGAGGCGAAAGCGGTCGGCACAACCGTGCGTTTTGAAAAGCCTGCGGGGGAGGCGGCTGCGCTCTATCGACAGGCGGCGCAGGACGAGCGGGCGCGCGTTTTTCTGGGCTTCGCGCGCTTTCCGATCGCGCGCGTCGAGGGCGATTGCCTCAAGGAAACTCTCGTACAATTGGCGGACTTACGTTACACTGAACCTGTGCGCGGCGCGCGCGGGACTTTCGCTCTGGAAGTCCCGGTCGAGTGCCCGCCTGAAAGCGGAGCGGCGAAAGAGAAGTGAACGAAACAGCACGTATGCAGGCGTCGGAAGCAGTGGCACGCGCCGCCGCAGCAGAGCGCGTGCTGCCGCCCTCCAAACGCCCGCGCCTCGCCAGCGTGCGCGTCTCGCCCGGAGATTATCTGGCCGTCATCTGCACCCTCAACTTCGCCGTAGCTCTGCTCCTGCGCATGGAAGACGACCTCGCCGCGCTCATACTACTGGGGCTCACCTGGCTCGTCATTCCCGCACTCGCTTATACCGACCGCGTGGTCTTCGACGGACACACGCTGGCGCGCAAAGGGCTGTTCCCATTGCTGCTGAGAATCCTGCGCGGTCGCGCGCTGGAGTTGCAGATCGAAGAGATCGAACGCGTCGAGACGATGGCCGTGCGTACGCTGCGGCGCGGCGGGCGCGTGCGTTATCGCTATCGCAGCGAGATCACCGGGAAGGGCGTGACCTTCATCTTCGCCTCCGGCGGGCGCAGCTACCGGAACATGATTCGGACGCTCTTTCCGCTCGTCGCGGACGATAAGCTGGACGCGCGCTCGCGCGAGCTGCGCGATTACCTGATCGAGCCGGGCGCGTTGAATTTGAAAGTCAAGCTGTTACAGCTTGCTTCGACGGACGTGCTCGAAGGCGCGACGGCAGACCTCTTGCCGAACGCGAAGCGGCGTGTTCGTCGCCAGCGCGCGGAGACAGGCGAGCTGTCCGAAGTTGATCCTGAGCGAGCCGAGTTGTTGCGTCGCGCGGCCAATGAGCTGAGAGCGGCGGGGCGGCTCAGACAATCTGCGGAAGCCTTCCGGCGCGCGCTGCTGATGACGCCGCGAGACGGCCGGCTGATCTATGAGTTCGCGCGCTTTCTGCGTTCGCAGGCGAGCGCGATGAGCGACGGGCGTTTGCTGAGCAGGGCGCGTGCGGGCTTGCGGCTGGCGGCGCGGCGGGCAGGCGACGACGCGCAACTGCTCTCGCGCATCGGCGAGAGCTTCTTTGAGTACGGCGACCTGTCACAGGCTGCGCGCATGTTCCGCCGCGCGCTGGAATCCGATCCACGCGCCTTTCGTGCGGAGCTGGGGCTGGCCGAAGTCGCTCTCCGCAACGGCAAGCTGGCGCACGTCATACATCATTACAACGCTGCTGCGCGGATCGCGTCGGATGAAGCTCAGGCTCGCTTTGCGCGTTGTGAGGCCGATTATTACGCGCTCTTGAATGATGATGATAATTATCTCGCGGCGGAGCTGAGCCGGTTCGGGTGGCTGCAACAGATCCAGCGCGCGCGCAAGATCAGCGTGCGCCTGACGCTCGCGAGCCTGCTCCTGCTGCTGGTCGGCGTCTCGCTCGACGATTCGCTCGCGACCGTCGGCTGGTCGCTCGCTTCCGTCTCCATTCTCGCCTGGATTATCGTCGCCGCCGGAGGAAGGCTCCTCTCGCACAGACGCAAGGCAAGCTGAAATCTCACGCAAAGGCGCAAAGACGCAAAGAAAGGCATTGAGCTTTTCTTTGCGTCTTTGCGCCTTTGCGTGAGACGTTTTCTTTACGCCGAAGTCTTCTTCGAGCGCGGGGCGCTCTTCCTGGCGGCGCTCTTATCTGCGCTCTTGGCTCTGGTCGCTTTGGCCTTGCCCTCGGATTTCGGCTCGATGACCGAGCTGACGAGGTCTGTCACGGCCGTGGCCGCTTCCGAAACCATCTCGGTCATGCCGGCGACGATGTCAGAGCCGACTTCGCGGACGGGCTCCGGGACGATGGTGCGCGCCGCCTGCTCTGTGGCGGAAGCGACGGCCGACATCAACTGCTGCGGCGGCTCCGGGCTCAGAAACGAGTCCCAGCGATAACGCGTCTTGCCCTGCGGCTCGCCGAGGCGCTTGAAGACGAGGTCGGTCACAGCATTGACGACCCAGTTGTGATAGAACTCGCCGACCGAATGAAGGTCTGCGTCCGGCGCAGGATTCATAAAGTCGATGGCGTACGGGATGCCGTCCTTGATGGCGAACTCGACCGTGTTGATGTCGTAGCCCAGCGCGGTGCAGAGCGTCCGCACGTCTTTGGTCACGCGCTCGGCCAGCTCCGGCGAAAGATAGTTGGGGTCGTTGATGTATTGCTCGCCCGACAGGTAACCTTTGGTCGGATCGTAGGGCATGATCATGACCTCTTCCTGCCCGATACAGTAGCAGCGCACGAACTGGTCGAAGTTGATGAACTCCTGCAGGGTCATGCAGAGCGTGCCGGTCGTGTTGTAGACCTCCCACAGCTCTTCGAGCGAGTTGACGCGCGAGACGTTCTTCCAGCCGCCGCCGTCGAAGGGCTTGATGATGGCGGGCATCCCGACGTACTCGACGATGCCTTCCCAGTCGAGCGGAAATTCCAGATTGCGCAGGCTCTCGCTGACGATGCCTTCGATGTAGTCCTGCTGCGGCAGAAGCACCGTCTTAGGCACGGCCACGCCGAGCTTCGCCGCGAGCGAGTAGTTGAAGAACTTGTCGTCCGCAGACCACCAGAACGGATTGTTGATGAGTTTCGTGCCTTCGAGCACGCAGCGCTTGACGAAGCCGCGATAGAAGGGAACTTCGTGCGAGATACGGTCAATGATGAGGTCATATCTGCGCGCTTCGACGGCGCGGACGCCGCCGACCTCGACGAATTCGGCGGTCACTTCGCCCTGGCCGCGCTCGTTGATCTTGTCGATAAGTGCCTGTGGAAATGATTTTTCACGGCCGACCAGCAGCCCAACTTTCTTCATAACTGTGATGTCCTTTCAAATATGTAAAAGCCTTGTCTGAATCCTCTGCGCCAGGGCATAAAGAGGCACTGAAACTCGCCCGCAGATGTCCTGTCGCGTCCAGCTTCTCTTGGAAAACCGTGCACTCTACCTTCCCCGGAGCGGCCTTGTCAAACAGCGGCGGGCATCCACTCTAAGCCTCTGCCGCATCAATAAGATTTGCCTCATTGGGGAAGGCGCAAGCAGCGATTTTAAACCTGCTGTGTTACAATTTGCTGAAACGAATGGCCCGACTTCCCCGCCGTTCCCAGTGGATTTCAAGCTCGAAGGAGAAGCCCAACAAGTGTTTCGACGCAACAAATCTCTTGCCCTGTGGTTTGCGCTGCTGGCGGCAGGCGCAGGTCTCGTCTCAGCCCCCGCCGGGGTCGCCGCGCAACAGCAGGCTGCGCCCAAGTCTGAGAAGAAGGAAAAACCTAAGAAGGAAAAACCTGCCCCGGACAAGTCCGCACAGGTGAAGCAGGACGCCGGGAAAGAGCTCACCGCCGAGGCCGTTGCGGAGACGGTCGTCTATCTCAACGGCAATCGACAGGTGCTCATACAGGTTCGTCACAGCGGCATCGAGCGCGGCATCATCCGGCGCAACGCCGCCGATGGCAAGATCGAAGAGCTTTCCTACGAGCGCCGCTTTATCCAGGGCGAGAGCATGGATAAAGACCGCATTCGGATGGAGCAGAAGATGCCGACCGCCGAGTACTCGCTCGTCTATTCCGGCGGCCAGGTCTGGGGCATCATCAACGAAACCGTCTTCACGCCGCGCCAGGACGTTTCGCAGGATTTCATCAATCGCCAGCGGCATGGCCTCGACGCCATCCTGCGTTACAAGGAGAACGGCTCGACTATCACCTATATCCGCAAGGACAAGCAGATGGGCGTGGACATGTACGTCCTTGACGTGACGGACAAAGAGCAGCGTAAGACGCGCTACTACATCAGCGCCAAGACGGGCCGCGTGCTCTCGCTCGATTACGAAGACCCGGACGTGTCCGGCAAGTTCACGCGTAAGTTCTACGACTATCACGTCGTGCAGGGCACGCTCGTCCCCTACCGTTCGGTGCTCTACAGAGACGACAAGCAGGTCGAAGAGACGCAGATCATGACCGTCACGTACGGCCTCAGGATTGACGAGACGCTGTTTCTGAACGGCGAAGCTCCCCAGCCGACGACCGCCGTCAGACCTTAAAGAAAGAGTCCCAGGTCAAACAAGTCTCAAGTCCCAGGTCAAAGACAGTCTCTTGACTTGGGACTTGGGACTTTCTGACTTGGGACCTGTTTTGTTGGAACCGGCGGCCGACCCGCGCGTGTATCAACTGCGGGCGGTGGTCCGGGTGTGTATAATTACTGATTCGGAGAGGCCGCCGGCGCGCGCCGGGCGTGGATTCGCCCGGCAGAGAAGCGGAAGAGCGTATGCGCCTGTTGAGCCTACCTGCCCTGATGAATACGCTGACCTCCATCGAAGAGCTGCGCCTGCGCGGTGCGGGCGTGGAGTCCGACGAGGCCGTCGAAAGCCTCTCGGATCATGCTCTGCTCGAAGCCACGCGCGCGGGCGACGAGGCCGCGTTCGCCGAACTGGTCGGGCGTTATCGTAATCAGATCACCAACTATATTTACCGGATGACGAATGATTACGACGGGGCGGTTGATCTGGCGCAGGAGACTTTCGTACGCGTCTACAGGGCTGCGGAGCGTTACCAGACGAGCCATGCGTTCTCGACCTACATCTACCGGATCGCGACGAATCTCGCGATTAGCGAGCTGCGCAAGCGCAAGCGGCGCAAGCTGGTCTCGCTGACCGGATTTTTTCAGGGCAAGGAGGGAGCGGAGCCGGTCGAGTTCGATCCGCCGGACGCACGCCCCCTGCAGGACACGGAGCTGGTCGAAGCCGAACGGCGCACAGCGGTCGCGCGCGCCATCCAGACCCTCCCGGACAAGTATCGCGCGCCGCTCGTCCTGCGGGACGTTGAGGGCAAGAGCTACGAAGAGATTTCGCGGATTCTGGAGACGAGCGAGGGCACGATCAAGTCGCGCATCAGTCGCGCGCGAGGGTTGCTGCGAGAGAAGCTGAGAAGCTATTTTTAAGAGTGAGAGATTGAAGCCAAGATGAATTGCCAAGCATGTCGCAGAGAGATCGAAGAGTCGGACGGGACGCGTGCCCTGAATGGAAGCGCGGGCGCGCATCTCGAATCATGCGCCGAGTGCCGCGCCTTCGCAGATGAGCAGGCCGCGCTCCGGCGTCTGATCGGAAGTTTAGAGGTCGTGGCCGCGCCCGCCGATTTCGACTTTCGCCTCCGCGCGCGGCTCGCCGGATTAAAGAGCGACGGCGCGCAGCGTGGCGCACGTCTGCGCTTCGCGCCCGGCGCGTGGTCGCTGGCGCTCGCGGCCTCTTTCGTCCTGCTCATCGCCGTCGGCCTCGTCTTCAAGCAGACCTGGCTTTCTCCCGGCTCGACCACGCCGCTGCATGAAGTCGCCTCCGCGCGCTCTACGACACAGACCTCTCCTGCGCTCGTGCCGACCAGGCGGCCGGATGAGGCAGCAAACCTCGACCCCGGTTCGGTGATCGCCGCCACGAACGGCTCGCCGCACGCAGCCATGCCGCCGCGCGATAATTCGGTGAAGACCTACAACGCGCCGCCACGTAATCCCGTTAATGATCCAAATATTCTGGCGAGCGATTCCGCCAACACAAGCGCCACGAACTATTTGCCGCCGGGAATCCCCGATCCGACCAGGCCGATTGGCACGATCATCGCCGTCCCCGTCGCGACTTCCAGAAAATCCGCGACGCTGACGTTGTATCAGAGCGCGCGACCGCAGACGGTCTCCCTGCGCCCCGTGACCTTCGGCGCGCAGGACGTGATCGAGCAGGGAGACGCGCAGCCGACGCTCGTCTCAAGCGCGCAGGGCGTGTGGTAAAAGATTTAAGATTGATGGCTTTAAGATTTCACAAAGTCTCGCTCACTCTGGCCCTGCTCGCCGCGGGAGGCGTGCCCGTCTACGCGCAGCAGCAGGCTCCGGCCGCGCCGCAATCTGCGCCGGTTGCTCCGGCCACAAGCGCTCCGGCGCAGACGCCCGCGCCGCTCTCCGCGCCGCAGGTCAGCTCCGTCATTCACCGTCTGAGCGGCTTCAAGATGCTGACGCTGCTCCGTCGCAACGGCGCGCGCGTGGCTCCGCTCAACGACGAGCTGCTCGTGGGCGAGGACGTACACACGAGCATCACCGCCGGTTTTTTCCTGGCAGACGGACAA
>JAFBAJ010000252.1 GCA_019247865.1 Acidobacteriota bacterium | reverse complement strand
ACCGTTGGCGAAGGCGAAGATCGCGGCGCGCGTCCCGTCCCGCCTGAAAGCCCCGTTGGGAAAACTGAGCAGTTCCAGCACGGGCGTGAAAGTGCTGCGCTCAAGCACCGCTGCCTCTTCCGAAGACGAGTCGAAGGAGAGATAGATGACCTCTTTGCCCGCCGAAAAAGCCTGTATGAAGAGCAAGTCCACAGTCATGTTGACGGTATCGATGGCTAACACCCGGTCGTGTGTGTTGGCGTGCGTCACCACGTCAAAGGGGCCATCGCCCGTCGCCACGATGGGCGCGTTATAGACGATGCGCGAGATCGTTCCGGCCTGCCTGCCGACCTGCACGTAAGGCGTGTAGAAGAGGCCCGCCCGTGCTCCGGGCCTCGCCGTCAGCAGCGGGAAACCGGTCGGGCCGGGCACGACGACGCGCGTCGGGCTGAAGTCCGGGCTGCCCTTAAAGTCCACGCGCGAGGCGGACAGAATGTTCGCCGGAATCGGCAGCTCCTGCACACAGCCCGGACATCCGTTCGAGGCATTGCTGAGCTTCGGCGCGAAGTTCAGACCGAGCTGCTGCGCCAGCCCCTGATCCGAGACATCCGTCAGGACGTACCATACGCTCTGCCCGTTATAAAATCCTTTATGCAACGGGAGGCGCGCAAAGCGTTTCGTCAGGTTCACCTGCATCGCGCTCTGCAAGACGAACTTGCTCGGCGGCAGCAGCTCATCCGTGCCCTCTGTCTGCGCCGGCTGAGAGCTTGAAACAGTTGTCTTATGTGCCAGAGTCTGTGCGGGAGCAGACAGGAAGCTCACGGCGATGATGGTCAGCAGCAGCGTCTGGAATCTTCCGGAACGAAGAGATAGACGGGCGGCGAAATCTCTCATTAAACCCTCCCAGGTACGTTAGTCGGTCATCAATGCTTGCGGGGCTTCTATGGGGAAGCGCTCTTATAGCACGGCTCTCAACTGAAAGATTGTCACCCGGATGACAAGCTCAACATGTTACTCTGCCTGCCATGAAACGCTATCGTCCGGAATTTCCACACGGAGAGCACGGCGCATGTCGCGCCCTGACCGAGCTGACGATAGAGCACCTCCCGGAGGACGCAACGCTCGGAGAGCAGCGCAGCTATCGCCGCCACGAAAACGTCTGGCTGCCGGATGATCGCTCCGACCGCATCTACCTGCTGCGGTCGGGTCGCATCGCCATCGTCGCCACGGACGCGGAAGGGCACGAGGTCTTGCTGCGTCTGATCCGGGCGGGCGAGCCGTTCGGCGAGCTCTGTTTCTGCGGCGGGCCGACGAAATTAAGAAGGACGACGGCGACCGCCCTCGGCCGGAGCGAAGTCGTCGAAATTGAGCTGGCCGATTTTATGAGCTATGTCCAGAGCGACCGCGACCTCCTGACCGCAGTCGTCTTTACCTTCTGCATCCGTCTGGCCGACGCCGAGCAGCGCATCGAAATCCTCGCTGCGCGCCGCGCCGACCAGCGTCTCGGCCGCCTGCTGCTCGATCTGGCTCTGGCGCAGGGCAGAGGGGCGACGAAGCCGCAGGAGACACTGGTCGCCCTCCCCATCAGCCATCAGGATTTAGCACGCCTCGCCGCGATGAGCCGCCAGCACGTCACGCTCGTCATGGGCCGCCTGCGCCGTCTCGGCCTCGTCCATTACGAGCGCGGCCGCCCCCTTGTCATCGACACCGCCGCCCTCGCCTCATTCCTCGGTGACGGCGAGGCTTGAACAATCGTCACGCTGCCGCTGAGGCCCGCTTGCCAATCACAGAGGGCTGATTCTATAATCCTCGCCTCAAAAGTTTGAGGCATTCTGGTCAATGACAACATGAGTCTTGCATCTGTGTTAGCTCATGAGGTGGAAATCAGAAGGGCAGTAGCGAAGGGCGCGTCGAAGCGCTCAATCTTTAAGCGCCTTCATTGTAATAACGAAACCCTCGATCAGGCTTTACTCATTTTGGGTATTGACTATAAAGGGAATCGAGGCGGTAAGGGTTATAAGCGCGCCACCAATAAGAAGCCGCTGGCAGAATTTTTGAAGCGCGGCAGTGCGGCCACAATAAAGCGTCTCAAGCCGCGTTTGATAGAAGAAGGTCTAAAGCAGGCACGTTGTGAGTTGTGCCTCAGAAGAACCTGGCGGGGTCAGTTGATACCATTAGACCTTCACCATAAGAATGGCGATCCGAAAGACAATCGCCTGGAGAATCTTGAATTACTTTGCCCCAACTGTCACCGGATGACGGAAAACTGGGGCACCAGAAGAAGATTCAAGGCCCGTTCGTCTAGGGGTTAGGACGCGGCCCTCTCAAGGCTGAAACACGAGTTCAATTCTCGTACGGGCTACCAAAAAATGAAGGCCATCGGTTTCCATGCCGATGGCCTTTTAGTTTCCCAATCACTTCCTCCAAAACATCAGAACGTCAGCTTCGCCGCGAACTGTATGTTGCGCGAGCCGCCGCCGCCGAGGAAGGGGTTGCCGATGCCGACATCGGGGGTGACGGTGATGGGGAGAAAGCCGATGCCGCGTCCGGTGACGGGGTCGATGCCGTTGAAGCTGGCGTCGGCCGCGAAGCCAGGCAGGAGCGGCGAGGCGAAGTTCGGATGATTGAAGAGATTGAAGATCTCCGCTCTCAGTTGCAGCTTGATGCGTTCGGTGATGGGCGTCGTCTTGAAGATCGAAAAATCGAAGTTGCTGTAGCCGGGGCCTCTGAGCGAGTTGCGCCCGAGGCTGCCGAAGTGCTGCGTCCCGGCGATGCAATCGGCCGCGCTGCCCGTGCCCGCCGGGTCGAGCGTGCACGGCACACGGAAGGCATCCAGATCGAGGAAGCGGTCGGGCCAGCTCGTCCCGGCATACGGGTCGCCGACGAGATCGGGGCGCGGGAAGAACTCGCCCGTCCCGTTATAGTCGTCGAAGAGATTGACGTTGAAGGGGCTGCCCGAACGCAGCGTCATAATCGCGTTGAGCTGCCAGCCGTTGCCAAAGCGCGGATGCGTTTTGAAGAGGTTCGGGACTTCGTAGCTCGCCGTCGCGACGAAGCGATGGCGCACGTCGAAGTTCGAGTTGGCGCGCTCCAGATCCGGGCGATAGCTGTTGTCCGGCTGCGTCGCGTTGGCGACGTAGTCCTGACCGTCCGACGCGTTATCCAGCGAGTGCGACCAGGTGTAATTGACCATCGCCGTGAAGCCTCGCTGCTGGCGCAGGGTGAGGCTCGTCTGCAACGCGTTGTAATCGGAGCTGGCCGTCGTCTCCAGCTGGTTGACGTAGAAGAAGGCGCCGCCCGAAGGCGCGAACGGCCCGTTGTCGAAGGGGCGCGGCCCGCCCGGCGTGACGGGCTGGTTGATGTCTCGATAGCGGAAGAGCTTGCGCCCGCGCGAGCCGACGTAGCCCGCTTCGAGGACGACGTTCCTGAACAGCTCCTGCTGGATATTGAAGTTGTAGTTCTGCACATACGGCGTGCGCAGGTTCCGGTCCACGGCGAAGACATCCGAATCCGTAAAGTCCGTGAAGACGGGCACGTTATTCTGGATCACCGGCACGGTCGAGAAGGAGAAGAGCACCGGCGCGGGGCCGACCGGATTGTAAGCCGGGCCGGGATTGAAGGTATTGAACGGCAACTGTCCGACGAAAAAGTCCTGCGAGAAGGCGTCGTAGAAGAGCCCCCATCCGGCGCGCACGACCGTCCGCCCCTTGCCCGTCACGTCCCACGCGACGCCGACGCGCGGGCTAAAGTTGTTGCGATCCGGCTCGTACAAACTGTCGAGCCCGTTCGTCCCGACCAGCACCAGTCCGCGCGTCGGGTCGAAGTTACTGAGGAGCCCCTGCTTCTCATCGAGCAGGCCGAAATAGTCGTAGCGCAAACCCAGGTTGAGCGTCAGGCGGCGCGTGACTCTGTAAGTGTCCTGCAGGTAAGCCGCGTGCGAGTTCTGAAAAGTCTGGCGCTGCGAATTGCCGCGCGCCGCGCGACCGCCGGAGAGCGTCCCCGTCAGAAAGTCCTGCAACGAATCGAAGTCCAAACGCCCGCGATAACCCGCGTCGAAGAAGGCGTCCACGAAAGTGCGTCGAAACTCGTAGCCGAACTTCAGATCATGCTTCGTCAGCTTCCACGAGAAGTTGTCTATGAAATGCCAGTTGGTGTCCACGCGCGCGCGCGGGACGGAGAGCGTCGAGCCGAGCGACGCGAGCGACGAGCCGAAGTTCGGGTCGTTACGGATGCGTATGAACGGAAGACCGAAGTCCTGCGAGCTTTGAATGCCGGTGTTGAGGCCGATGGAGCGCGGGTCGAAATTGCTGTCTTCGGGAAAGAAGCCTTCGTCAAAGCGATTGAAGCCGAACCGCGCTTCGTTGACTTTCGTGCTCGACAGGATTTTGAGGTACGAGATCGAGACCAGATGTACGGTCGTCGGCGTCACTGTGTTGAAGCCCGGCAGCACGTTGCCGGACAGGATGGCGAGCGGAAACGATTGATCGCTCGTTCCGAAAAAGTAGCGCCCGGTCAGCTGGTTCTTCTCATTGAACGAGTGGTCGATCTTGGCGATCAGGCTGTCTATGTCGTTCGAGGCGCGCGTCGTCACGGAAAGGTTCGGGCTCGGGTCGAAGAGCGGGACGGGCATGTTCGGCGCGGGCCACGGATTGCGCGCGAGGAGGCGCGCGATGACAGGATTGGTCGGCCCGCCGAGCGCCGCGATCTCGCGCGGATCTGGCACGCGCACCACCGAGTTAAGACCGACGCGCTCGCGCTGTCCTTCATACGAGAAGAAGAAGAAGGTCTTATTCTTCACGATCGGCCCGCCGATGGATCCGCCGAACTGGTTATTGCGAAAGGCCGTCTGCGGATTCGGATCGAAGTTGAAGAAGTTGCGCGCGTCCAGCTTGTCGTTGCGGAAGAACTCGAAGACCGAGCCGTGAAACTCGTTCGTGCCGGACTTGGTCACGAGATTGACGATGGCTCCGCTGTTGCGCCCGTACTCCGCTTCAAAGTTCGAGAGGATGGCGGCCTCCGCGATGGATTCAACGGGCAGGATGGTGGCGGGCGTGCCGAAGACTCCGGCCTCGTTGATGGCCGGAAGATTCCGGTAGCCGTCGTTCATGTCCGTGCCGTCGAGCAGGTAGTTGTTCGAGCGCCCGCGATTGCCGTTCGCGCTGAAGAGGCCGAAGCTGCCGGGCGAGTCGGTCGCGCCCGAAGGGTCTCCGGTCGCGCCCGGGACGAGCACCAGAAACTTCGTGAAGTCGCGCCCGTTGACCGGCAGGTCTGCGATGGCGCGCTGCGTAATCGTCCCGCCCAGAGTGTTGCTCGTCGTCTCGACCTGCGTCTCTGCGGCCACCGTCACGACCGTGTCTCCGCCCGCCACTGTGAGCGCCACGTCCACGCGCTTCTCCGCAGAGACCTCGACCGCCACGTCTGTCACGCGCGCGTTGTTGAAGCCCTGCGAGATGACGCTGACCTCGTAGCGGCCGATGGGCAGCTCCGCGATGCTGTAATTTCCGTCGGCATCGGTCATGGTCATGCGCGAGATGCCCGTGCCGAGGTTCTTCGCCATCACGGTCGCGCCGGGGACGACCGCGCCGTTCGGGTCGGTCACAGTGCCTAAGATCGTGCCGCGAAAAGTCTGCGCCGAAGCACTGACGGCGCACAACAACAGGAGCGAGAGGAGCAGCAGGAGCGTTGAGATATGTTTGTTCGTGTACACGAGATAAGCCTCCAGCTTTGCTTTGAGCGTGGACTTCAACGAGCTTGCGAACGCGCGGGAATTTCCTGAGTGCGAGAATATAGCTTGTCTTCTTGCGGAGTCAATAATTTAAAGGTCTCAAGTCCCAGGTCCCAAGTCTCAAGTCAAAAGCAACTTGTCTTTGACCTGGGACCTGGGACCTGGGACCTGGGACTTGGGACTTTTATCCCTTCAGATACTTATCCAGAAAATCGAGCACGGCTTTATAACCCCTGATCTCGTTGGCCTTCTTCGTGAAGCCGTGTCCTTCATTGTCGAAGACGACATATTCGACAACGCCGTTTCGCTTCCTTATGTTTTCGACTATCTCGTCGGATTCGGGCTTGATGACTCGGGGGTCGTTCGCGCCCTGTAGGACGATCAGAGGCTTGACGATCTGATCGGCATGGAAGAGTGGTGAGATGGCGCGCAAATTTTCCATGTCGGTGTTCGGATCGCCTATCTCTTTATAGAGCGCCTTGCGGAACGATTCCCAGTAGGGAGGAATCGATTGCAGAGTGC
>JAFBAJ010000827.1 GCA_019247865.1 Acidobacteriota bacterium | reverse complement strand
GGCTTCGGCTTCGTCGAGATGGCGACCAAAGAAGAGGGTGAAGCTGCCATTCAGCAGTTTAACGGCAAGGAAGTCAACGGCCGCAGCCTCAACGTCAACGAAGCGCGCCCGCGTGAAGATCGCGGCGGTCGTGGCGGCGGCGGTGGTGGTCGTGGCGGCTACGGCGGTAATCGCGGTGGCGGCGGCGGTCGCGGCGGCGGCGGCGGCTACGGCGGCGGCGGCTACGGCGGCGGCGGCGGTGGACGCGAGTCACGCTGGTAAGCTTTTGGCGGGTCAACGCTTTTGAGAGCGTCGGCCTCCAAACAAAAAAGCGTCTCCGGCGATGCACAAACGTTCCGCCGGAGACGCTTCACACATTTTGAGATAGAAAGCAGCACGCTCCCTTTTTTGATGAGGTTGCAGCGTGCCAAAGGAAGTTCATGAATTTTGCAGAACTGGGATTACAGCCCGCGCTGGTGCGCGTGTGCGAATCCCTCGAATACACGGAACCAACACCCATTCAAAGACAGGCGATTCCTGTCGTCCTAACCGGCTCAGACCTCATCGGTTGCGCCGAAACCGGCACCGGCAAGACCGCTGCCTTTTTGCTCCCGATCATTCAACGCCTCTCGGAACGTGCGCGCCCGGGCGTGCGCGTCCTGGTGCTCGCGCCGACGCGCGAGCTGGCGATGCAGATCGAAGCCAGCTATCGCTCGCTCTCGCCTAAGAAGAACATGCGCGCCGTGACCTTGATCGGCGGCGCGGGAATGTCGCGCCAGACCGAAGCCTTAAAGCGCGGCGTGACGCTCGTCATCGCGACGCCCGGACGGCTGCTCGATCACATGGAGCGCGGCGCGATCGACCTCTCTTTGATCGAGACGCTCGTGCTGGACGAAGCCGACCGGATGCTCGACATGGGCTTCTGGCCCGCCATTCAACGCGTGCTTCGTGCGTTGCCGTTCAACCGGCAGACGCTCCTCTTCTCGGCCACGATGTCGCCGGAGATCGAAAAGCTGGCGCGCCAGCATATGCGCGAGCCCAAGCTGGTCGAAGTCAGCCAGCGCGGCAAGGCCGCCGTCACGGTCGAGCAATCGGCCTATCCGGTCGCCATCGAATCGAAGACCGCGCTGCTCTTAGACCTCCTGGAGCGTGAACGCTTCGAGCGCGTGCTCGTCTTTACGCGCACACGTCGCGGCGCAGAGCGGCTGTCGCACATTCTCGAAGCACGCGCGCACAAAGTGAATCGCATTCACGCAGACCGCACGCAGCCGCAGCGCGAAGCAGCCCTGCGCGGCTTTAAGGACGGGCGCACACGCGTCCTCGTCGCTACGGACATCGCCGCGCGCGGGATCGACGTGGACGCAGTCTCGCACGTCATCAACTACGACGTGCCGAGCGCGCCCGAAGACTACGTGCATCGCATCGGCCGCACGGGCCGCGCCGGAAACACCGGCCGCGCGATCACGCTGGTCACGCCGGTCGAGGAGCTGAACATGCGCGCCATCGAGCGCCTGACCGGACAGACCATCGAGCGCGTGACGCTTCCCGCGTTCGGCGGAGTCGAAGCGAAAGCCGCGACTTCGAGCACGGCCAAGCCCAAGCCCTTCGCGCACATGCGCGGTGCGGGCTCCGGACGCCGCTCTTTCCGTCCGCGCCGCGCACGGTAAAGACCAATTTCTGTCGGAGCACACGCCAACGATAGACGCGTGCTCCGATCTCATTAACCCTCAAAGGAGAAAAGAAGCTTGTCCAAAGAAGACCTGATCCCGGCGGAAGGCGTCGTGGTGGATAAACTGCCGAACGCCTTCTTCAAAGTGCGACTCGACGGCACAGACCACATGGTGCTGGCACAGATCTCCGGCAAGATGCGCAAGAACTTCATACGCATCCTGGCCGGCGACCGCGTCAGCGTCGAGATGTCCCCCTACGACCTGACCAGAGGCCGCATCACCTACCGGTATAAGTAAGAGATTAAGAGACGGGCGAGCCGACACACACACGCCTCGCCCCTCGTCCCTTTCCGTAGCTCTTAGGCACAGCCTGAGAGCTGTCCCTTCCTCTGCCTTGAAGATTCTTTCCTGACCGTACCAATCCGTACTGACAGTGCCTCAGCGCACAGGATATATTTTCGCATCTTGAGACACGGCCGCCCGCCGGCTGTTCGATGAAAATTTCCGTAGCTTGCCCTCGGATGCGCCCGCGCGAGCTACGCTCATTCACTCCGTCAACTCAATCTTTTCAATTCATACCTGTGAGGGTGGGAATTATGTTGCAGAAACAGTCTTCACAAGAGGCTTTCGGAGGTCATCGTAAAGCTGCTATGAGTTACTCCGGCGCAACCATGCAGACCATCATGGTCGTCGAGGACGACGATGACAGTCGGCTCATGATGAAGACACTGCTGGAGCTGAAGGGATACCGCGTGCTGGATGCGGCGAGCGGCGAAGAGGCACTCGCCCGCGCCGAACAGGACAGGCCCGGCCTGATCCTGATGGACTTACAACTGCCGCGCCTCAGCGGCCTCGCCGTCGCGCGCCGCGTGCGCCAGCACGCGCAGCTCAGCGAAACGCCGATCATTATCGTGTCCGGTCACGACCCGCTGCAACACAGACAACTCGCACTGGCTGCTGGCTGCAACGAGTTCCTGCACAAGCCGCTCGACTTCGACCTCCTCGAACAGACGCTTGACCGCCTGCTGCCCGTTGACATGGACGGGTAAAGATCAGCCACAGAGGCACAGAGAAAGATTTAAATGTCTTATCTCTGTGCCCCTGTGTCTCTGTGGCTAATTATTTTGAGCGCAGCACTCACTTACGTTTCTGGTCGCCCTTGTCTCCCTGTCCGGCCTTGACCGTGGTCTTGGCCTTGCGCTTGACGTCCTGCGAGAGCGAGCGCCCGACATCATCCACCTCGTCAAAACGCCCCTTCTCGTCGCGCCTCACATAGCGTTTATCATTTCCGGTATCGATCAACTCCCGCTTGCTCGATCCCTTTTTGGTAGCTGCCATTTTTCCTTCCCCCTTTGTTCGTTACGTTTTGAAAACTGGTCTTGGGTCTGAGGACTTAGGTCTTTGCACACGACTCAGTCTTGATTCCAAAATTCAAACCTGAGCCCCACATCAAAGACCAAAGGCCAAAGTCCTAAGGCCACTGTTTGAGCCTTTCGAGCGCGCCGCCGAGGCTCTGCTTGTTTTTGAGCACGGGCTCGAAGAGATCGCCGACGCGCGCGAGGCGGCGCGGCATCGTCTTGATCGTAAAATCCTCCAGCCGGATGCGCTTGCTTTTGACCTCGCTCCACTTGAGCGGCGCGGAGACCAGCGCGCCCGGCTTGGGCCGCACAGAGTACGGCGCGACGACCGATTTGCCGCGCGCGTTCTGCATGTGATCGACATACATCTGCGCGCGCCTGCGTTTCTTCAAAGCACGCTCGATGGTGGCGGCCAACGGGTTCGCCCGTGCGACCAGCGTCGCCACGCCTAAAGCGAACTCGGCCACCTGCTCGTA
>JAFBAJ010000801.1 GCA_019247865.1 Acidobacteriota bacterium | reverse complement strand
CGCGTGATCGACCGCCTGCAATACAAGTCGCGCACCTCTTTCTCGGATCAGAAGCGGACGCACGTTTTCGTCATTGAGGTGGATGACAGCCGGGCCGAGCCGCGTCAACTAACGGAAGGGCGCTACTACGACCACGCGCTGACGTGGAGCCCGCGCGGGGACGAGATAGCCTTTCTCTCGAACCATGAGATAGACCCGGACGCTAACAACAATTCGGACATCTACGCCGTGAGCCTCAACGGGCGCGTGCGCCAGCTCACGGACACGCCCGGCTGCGAGTACGAGCCGCAGTGGTCGCCCGACGGCAAGTGGCTCGCCTACACCGCGACGCGGCGCGAGGTGACGACCATCGACAGCGTGGCCGAGGACGCGCACGTCTGGGTGGTTGACGCGCAGGGCGGCAGAGGCAGAGAGCTGACGGCGGCGCAGGATCGCCGCGCGCGCAGTCCGCGCTGGTCTGCCGACAGCGATTCAATCTATTTCCTGGCAGGCAATCGAGGAGAAACGCTGCTCTACAGCATTTCATTAAGCGACGGAAAAGTGAGCCAACCGCTGCGTGACTATCGCACGGAACGCGTCACGTGGCCGAAACAGCTTTTCCAGATCAGCAGCTTCAGCGTGGCGGAGATGGGGAACGATGATCGGTTCGGATTGACATTGAGCAGCAGCATCTATCCGGCGGAAGTCTGGACGGCGAATACGAGAGCCGGCTTTGAAGGCAGAGTAAGCTCTCACAATGAAGCCGTTGTTCAATCGCTCACCCTCGTTGATCCGACCGTTTTTTTATTCAGGAGCTTTGACGGCACACAGGTGCAGGGCTGGCTGATGAAGCCCGTTGGGTGGCGCGAGGGCCAGCGGTATCCGCTTATCCTGAGCATTCACGGCGGGCCGCACGGGATGTACGGCTATGCTTTTAACCCGACGTTTCAGGCTTACGCGGCGCGCGGCTATGCTGTGCTCTATCTGAATCCGCGCGGGTCGAGCGGTTACGGACAAAAGTTTTCGGACGGGACGCTGCGCGAGTGGGGCGGCGGCGATTACAGGGATTTGATGGCGGGCGTGGACGAAGCCCTGCGCCGCTTCACATGGATTGACTCCGAGCGTTTGGGCGTGACGGGCGGCTCCTACGGCGGCTTTATGACCAACTGGATCATCACGCAGACGCCGCGCTTCAAGGCCGCCGTGGCGCATGCTTCGGTCAGCAATCTCATCAGCTTTTACTCGACCTCGCTCTATCAGGATCTGGTGCATGCGGAGTTCGGGCTGCCGTGGGATGATTACGATCTGTTGTGGCGCTGGTCGCCGCTGCGTTATGTGAAGCAGGCGCAGACGCCGACGCTCTTCATCCACGGCGAGCAGGACAACGACGTGCACATCACGCAGGCCGAAGAGATGTATATGGCGCTCAAACGGCGCGGCGTCGAAACGGAGTTCGCACGCTATCCGCGCGAGGGCCATAGTTTTCACGAGCCGCGTCACCGCGTCGATGCGCTGGAGAGAACGCTCGCGTGGTTCGACAGGTTTTTGAAATAGTCCCAAGTCTCAAGTCCCAAGACCCAAGTCAAGACAGGTCTCACGGACTTGAGACCTGAGACTTGGGACTTGAGACTTGGGACTATCGAATGATGTTCGTTAAGGAGAGTGTTATCCATGCGACGCCGGAGCGCGTCTTTGCTTTTCACGAGCTGCCGGATGCGTTCGCGCGCCTGATGCCGCCGTGGGAGAAGTCGAAGATCATAGAGGCCGCGCCGAATCTCCTGCCGGGCGCGCGGGCTATCGTCGAGACGCGGATTCTGGGGCTCTTTAAGGCGCGCTGGGTGTCGCGGCACACGGCTTACGAGCCGCCGCTGATGTTCGTGGACGTGCAGGTCAAAGGCCCTTTTCGTAGCTGGCGACACAGGCACATCTTCAAGCCGCACGCGTCCGGCACAATCCTGCGCGACGAGATCGAGTACGAACCGCCGCTCTCGTTTATCGGCCGAGCCTTCGCGCCTGTCATTATTATCCCGCGCCTCGAAAAGCTCTTTGCCTATCGCCACGAAGTCACGCGCCAATGGTGCGAGGAAAGGAATCTATGTTGACCCATATCGTGATCTGGAAATATCGCGCGGAGGTGGAAGAGGAGCTGCGCGCGGAGCATGTCGAGCGGCTGCGCAGATTGGCCTCGCTGGTGGACGGGCTCATCAGCCTCCACGTCGGCTTTGACGTGCTCGGATTGCCGCGCTCGTACGACACGGGACTCGTCGCCGTCTTTCGCGACCGCGCCGCGCTCGAAGCCTACACGGTGCACCCGGACCACGTCGTCGTCGCGGACTTCGGCCGCGCCCTCAGCGCGCACGTCGCTTCCGTGGATTTTGAAGAGAACGGGTCTTAGGTCTTTGGCTTTTGGTCTTTGCCCGCAACTCAATTTTGAATCATCACATTCAAGCTTGAGCAAACATCAAAGACCAAAGACCTCAGTCCAAAGACCTACTCCTTAACCAATCTTTGAACGAGCTTGAAGAGCGTGTCGGGTTCGATGGGTTTGGCGATGTGTGCGGCGAAGCCCGCTTCGAGGGCGCGTTGGCGGTCTTCCTCCATCGCGTAACCGGAGATGGCGATGGCCGGGACTTTGTCCATGCCGGGCAGCTTGCGAACGCGCGCGATGAACTCGTAACCGTCGACGCCGGGCAGGCCGATGTCGGAGATAATCAGTCCCGGCTGCTCCGCTTCAATGAGGTCCAGTGCTTCCGGCACGGATTCGGCCGCCAGCACGCGGCAGTCATGCTGTGCGAAGAGGGCGCGCAACAGGTCGAGCGTGTCGGGCGAGTCGTCCACGAGCAGCACCGGCTGCGGAAAGTCGAAGCACGGCGCGGTCGCCTCCGGCTCGCGCGCGCTCGAAGTGCCGGCAAGGCACGGGATCGTGAAGCTGAAGCGCGCCCCGCGCCCGAAGCCGTCCGATTCGGCCTGCACCTGCCCGTTGTGCATACGCACCAGCGCGTCCACGATGGCGAGGCCGAGGCCGAGGCCGCCG
>JAFBAJ010000735.1 GCA_019247865.1 Acidobacteriota bacterium | reverse complement strand
CGGAATCGGCCACAGGCCGAAGGACGCGCCCGTCCCGCGCGCATCAACAGAGACACACGCGTAACCATACGACGCGAAAAATTTCTCGTAGCCGTTCGCCCCTGCGCCCTCCTCCGAGCGATGATAGCGCGTGAACCGGATCACGGTCGGCAGCTTCGCGTTCGCGGGCAGCTCTTTCGGCAACACCACGTCAATCGCGATCTTGACGCCGTCGCGCATCGTCACGTAAAGCGACTGCATCGTCACGTCTTTGTACTGCGGCTGCGTGTAACCGGAGTAGAGCGTCGACGGATCAACCTGTACCGCCTGGGTTTGAGCACGGAGGCCGTGCGTTGCGGCGCAGGCCGCGATCACGATCAGGCAGAGAACAAAAGAGCGCAGGTGGCGAATCATAGTTTCTCCTTAAAAAGTTTGGGAGAGGTGAAATTATAAGTGCAGGACGCACACACTGTAGCAGACGACAGCTTACTCTACCCGAAGAAAGGGGCGCGGGAAATGACCCTGCGCGTCAGGCGATTGACCGCTCGCGCCATTTTATTAAGAATGGGTCCGATGTCCGGCACTTCCACCATTTCCGTCAAAGCGGTCGGCAAGATTCTCGATGCGGCAGAGCGCGCGGGCGTCGAGCCGCTGGAGCTTCTGCGCGCCGTCAGGCTCAATCCGGCGCTCCTGGCAGACCCGGATCGGCGACTTCCCTTCTCACAGCTCGTCGCGCTCTACGAAGAGGGCGCGCGCCTGACCGGCGACGACGACTTCGGCCTGCACGTGGGCGAGAGCACGAGCGTCAAGATGTTCGATATCGTCGGCTACGCAGTGATAAACAGTCCCACGCTCGGCGACGCACTGCAACGCGCGTCGCGTTATCATATGATCTGGAACGACGGCGCGGGACTGACGCTGGAGCTGGACGGAGGGCTCGCGCGGCTCGCTTATCGCTATCTGGAGCTGGACGGAGCCGCGTGTCGTCAGGACTGCGAGATGACGCTCGCGCTGGTCATGACGTTCGGGCGGCGCGTGACGGGCGTTGAGTGGACGCCGCGCGAAGTTCGCTTCCAACACCGCGCGCCCGCCGACACAACGGAGCACGAGCGCATCTTTCGCGCGCCCGTGCGGTTTGAAACAAGCGTCAGCGAGCTGGTCTTTGAGCGCAGCGTGCTGTCGCTGCCGCTGGTCGAGGCAGACCCGACGCTGTGCGCCGTCCTCGACCGTCACGCGGAGGAGCTGCTGGCGAAGCTGCCGCGACGCGGCGGCCTCAGCGAAGACGTGCGCGCGCTCCTGCGCCAGGCCATCAGCGGCGGCGATCCGAGCCTCGAAGCCATCTCGCAACAGCTCGGCCTCAGCCCGCGCACGCTCCAGCGAAAACTGAAGGAAGAGCAGACCTCGCATCAGGACCTGCTCGACGAGATGCGCCGCGACCTTTCCGTGCGTTACCTGCGCGAACCCGAGATGGCGATCTGCGAGGTCGCCTACCTCCTCGGCTTCTCCGAACCGAGCGCCTTTCACAGAGCCTTCCGCCGCTGGACCGGCACGACCCCCAGAGCCTACAGGCGCGAGCACACATAAACCTGTAGTGGCAGGGCTTTTCCCTGCCCGCGTTTCATCATCACAAAGCGGGCAGGGACCAGCCCTGCCCCTACAATTTGAGGGCTGCGAGATGCTGTCGTGCTTTTGCCGCCTCCTGGCTGCGCGGGTAGCGGCGGAGCAGTTCGCGCCACGCCGCGCCGTCGTAGTGAAATTGTTTCAACGCGTCGTCGAAGACGAAATCAATTCCCTGTCGCCGGTAGCGGTCAAGCCCGCTGTAGCTCAAAAAGTAGCTGGCGAGCGGCGCGCGGTTCGCTCTCATCTCGTTTTCATCGAGGCGGCGTGCGGCCTCGCGCGAAAGTTTCTGCGCGGCCTCTTCGGCGGCCTCTCCGAGCAGGACGAGGACGGCCGGGCGCAGCCCCGAAGCCGGAAAGGTTTCCAGGAAGATGGCGGCACGCGCGAGGCGGTCGAAATCCTGCGAGGCTCTGATGAGGGCGAGCAGCCTTTCGTCATCGCCTTTGCGCGCGGGCGAAACGAACGCTTCGCTCTGCAACCAACCGCGCGTGCGACGGGTTACAGCGACGCGATAAAAGATGACGCCGTCGGCGCGCTTTGCGTTGAGCACTGTCACCATCCGCCCGCGGCTCAGACGCCGCAAGAGTTGCGCATTCAGTCCCGGCTCGTCGCGCAGGACGGCGAGCCTCTCGTCCACGACGACGGCGCGACCGCGCTGAGCATGAATCGGCAGAGCCCACAGGCACACCAACAGCAAGAGAGGAACACGTGTTAGCTTGGCAGACATCAACTTGCCTCCTTAGGTGAGGTTAGCGAGTCGAGAGGCGAGCAGGCGGCGCGCGTTTTTTTTCAGCGAGAGGCGCGGCGACGTGTCGCGTTGAGCGAGGCGGCGAGTTTGAGGCGGGCATCGGCGGCCTGTATGCGCTCGTGCGAGCCCGCGTGATGAAAATGGCAGATGGCGATGGCGAGCGCGTCCGCCGCGTCGTGCGGCTCAGGAATTTTCGTCAGCGACAGGAGCACGCGCACCATCTCCTGCACCTGATGTTTCTCGGCGTTGCCGTAGCCGACGACCGTCTGCTTGATGAGGCGCGGGCTGTATTCAAAGATTTCGACGCCCGCGCGCTCGGCCACGACGAGCGCCACGCCCCGCACCTGTCCGAGCTTGAGCGCGACCTTGACGTTGTTCGCATAGAAGGCCTCTTCGATGGAGAAGGCATCGGGCCTGAACTTTTCGATGACGCTCTCGATGCCGTCGCTGATCTTCAGCAGGCGCGCGGCAAACCGCTCGCGCGGCGCGGCCCGGACCGTGCCGTACTCGACCAGCTTGTAACGCCGCCCGTCGCCCTCCACGACGCCCCAGCCCGTCGTCTCGCTTCCCGGATCAATCCCTAAGACACGCATCATGCCGACGCAATTGTACTACAACTTGTTTCTGAAA
>JAFBAJ010000596.1 GCA_019247865.1 Acidobacteriota bacterium | reverse complement strand
GCGCGCGCGCGTGAGCCTTTGCTGCTGCCGCGTCTGGAAATCAGAGTCGCGGGCTGAAGCCCATCAAAAAAAATAATGGCTATCATCGGTATCGTTGCGGTTGATCAAAAGAGCGCCATCGGCAGGGACGGCGGCCTGCCCTGGCATTACTCTGCGGACATGAGATTTTTCAAGCGGCAGACGACCGGGCACGCCTGCGTGATGGGTCGGCGGACGTGGGCTTCGCTGAAAAAGCCGCTGCCTGAGCGCCTCAACATCGTCCTCAGCCGCGAGAGCCTGATCGAGGCGCAGCCCAGCGTCATCGTCCTGAGAGACAAAGCCTCCGTGCTCGCGCTCAAAGATTATCTCGCCTGCGACATCTACATCATCGGCGGCGCGCAAATCTACAGCACCTTTCTGGATGAGATAGACCGCTGGCTCGTGACCCAAGTTCCACTCACGGTCGAGGGCGCGGACGCCTTCATGCCGGAAGATTTCCGGCACGGCTTTCGGGAAGTTGAAACGATAGAGCTGGAAGAAAATCTGTTGGTGAAAGTTTACGAGAGAGAGTAAATATTTAGCCACAGAGACACAGGGAGCACAGAGGAAAACTTTATTAACCTCTGTGCTCTCTGTGTCTCTGTGGCTAATTTTTATCCGTGCTTGTTCGTCGCCGGTGCGTCGAGTACGTCGTGGCGTGTGATGATGCCGGTGATGCGGCCGTACTCTTCGACGAGGACGGCGGGGCTCGATTGGAGCTGGCGCGTGACATCGCTCATGCTGGCGTCCACGTCCACGACCGGGAAGCTCTCTTCCATCACTTCGCTGACGTTCGCCTCCAACAGCTCGCGGTTGCCGAGGACTCTCGACAGGATACGATGCTCGCGCAGGGAGCCGACCGAGCGCCCGTCTTCGACGACCGGCAACTGCGTCACGCCCGCCTCGTTCATCTTGATGAGCACGTCCGCGATGCGCTCGTCCGGCGAGGCCGTGACGAGCGTGTCCGGGCCGCGCTCGCCCTTCGTCTCGCTGATGAGGCCGGCGGTGATCTTCTGCGGCTCCAGCAGGCGCTTCTCCTTCATCCATTCGTCCGAGTGATGCTTAGAGAGATAATGCTCGCCCGTGTCGCAGACGATGAAGACGACGAGGCCGCTTTCGTCCAGGTCGCGTGCGACCCTCAGCGCCGCCGCCAGATTCGTGCCCGTCGAGCCGCCGCAGAAGATGCCTTCGAGCCGCCCGAGCTGGCGCGAGAGCTCGAACGAATCGTGGTCTGAAACGTTCAGGACTTCGTCCACGTATTGGCCGTGATAATTTTTCGGCAGCGTCGCCTGGCCGATGCCTTCGACCAGATAGGGCGTGGCTTCGATGATCTCGCCGGTCTCCTGATAGGTCTTATAGATCGAGCCGTAAGGGTCTGCGCCGATGACGCGGATCTCCGGGTTCTTCTCTTTCAGGTAGCGCGCAGTGCCGGAGATGGTGCCGCCCGTCCCGATGCCCGCGACGAAGTGCGTGATCTTGCCTTCGGTCTGCTCCCACAGCTCTGGGCCGGTCGTCTTGTAATGCGCTTCGGGGTTGGCCGGATGCGAATACTGATCGGGATAGAAAGAGTTCGGCGTCTCTTTGGCGATGCGCTGTGCGGTCGAGACGTAGTGGTCGGGCGTGCCCGGCTTGGCCGCCGCCGGAGTGACGACGACATCCGCGCCGAGCGCTTTGAGATACCGCACCTTCTCGGTCGAAGCCTTGTCCGTCATGACGAAGATGCACTTGTAGCCTTTGACCGAAGCTGCGAGCGCGAGGCCGACGCCCGTGTTGCCTGAAGTCGCCTCGACGATAGTCCCGCCCGGCTTGATCTGCCCTTCGCGTTCGGCCCACTCGATCATGGACATGCCGATTCGATCCTTGACCGAATAACCCGGATTGAGGTTCTCCATCTTGGCGAGCACCGTCGCCTTCAAATCCTTCGTGATGCGATTGAGCTTGACCAGCGGCGTGTGCCCGACGAGCCCCAAAACATTCTCATAATAGTTCATCTAATTTTCCGCCTCCCCGGCGATCCGTCTTTCAGAGACTCTTAAAAAGAGGGTTCTTGCGTTGATGAAATCCTTTGCACATTAAATACCATTCAAGTCGTGAAGATTTCAATCTCAGAAAGTCTTCGATTGTGAAGCGAGATGAAGAAAGCCCCGGAGGGGCAGCCTAAATCCTATGCCGCCCCTCCGGGGCTCAAACATTTTGTTGAACCTTAACCCGGGGCTTGCGCCCCGGGCTACTAATATGCCGCCCCTCTGGGGCTCAAAGGTTTCAGCCTCTTACTTGGCCTGCCCCTTGTTCCCGTTCTCGGCCGGGAGGCTCATGCGGTCTTTGAAGAGGTTGAGGAGGAGCAGTGTGCCGAGGCCGCCTGCGCCGTCGCCGCCGCTGCCGGAGGCCATCACGTCGGGGGTGATGCGGACGTTCTTCTCGCCGATGACCTTGAGGGTTTCGACCAGGGCCACGCCCTGCGCGCCGAGCGCGTTGACCTGTTCGTGATAGGCGACGCCCTGCGCTTCACCCATCAGGCGCACTTTCTCGGCCTCTGCACGGCCCGTCGCCAGGATGTAGTGCGCCTCGCCTTCGGCTTCCGCCTTGCGCTGCTCGGAACGCTTGCCGGCGATTTCGACGCCGACCGTCGCCGCCATCAAATCCTTCTGATTGTCGGCGTGCGCGCGGGTCTTCTCCAGTTGGATACGCTTCTCTTCGGCTTCACGCTGCGCATCGAACATGTTCTGGCGCTGCTCGGCGAGAATCTTTTCGGTCTGCGTCTTCATCAACTCTTCGGGCAGATGAATATGGCAGATCAGGACGTTGATAATATCAACGTGGTACTTGAGCAAGTGGGCACGGACCTTCGCTTCCGCGCGCTCCTGCTCTTCGTGGCGATTCTGCAAGTAGGCCATCGCCGACGACTCCGATGCCTGGTTACGGAAGATCGAATCGATCAGCGGATGCATCACGTTCTGGATCAGCCGGTCAATGCCGCCGATCTTCGCCACCATAAACGGCGCATCTTCGGGCTTAACGCGAAAGACGACTCTCACTTCGAGTTGCATGATAAATCCGTCTTTCGAGATGACCTCGAACGGATTAAACGTATTGACCACTTCGCCGGCCGTCCACTCCACGGTCTGGTTCGTCGTCGGAATAACGATCGGAGTAATAGCCAGCGTATTGACGTAATACCGGCCCGGGCCAACGACCGTCTCCTGGATGCCGCGATAGCCTTCCGGCACGACATAGGCTTCATGCGCGCCTTCGTCGAGCCGGCGGTCGGCCGGGTCTCCGGCCATCAAGTCTTCTTTGATCTCGGCGGCGGTGCGGCTGCCGTCAATCTTGTCCAGACGCGCCGCCGATTGCTCGGCCTGCTCCTTCTCTTCCCGCTCCATCCGGGCGCGCACTTTGGCCGCCATCTCGCGGCGCACCTCTTCCGAAGGGTCTTTGCCGACGTTTGAGACAATCACCGCCACTTCGCCGGGCTTGACCTCCTTGGCCGTCTCCAAAATCACTTTGAAGAGCAGCGGATTGATGTAGTAGGTGCCGGGCAGCAGGATATCCTTTTGTGGGCCGCGTTGCCCGCCGCGTCCGATGAACTCGGAGCCGTCCTGGAAATTATCG
>JAFBAJ010000240.1 GCA_019247865.1 Acidobacteriota bacterium | reverse complement strand
TGCATCCGATTACTTCCTGCGCCTCGGAGGAAAAGCGTTCGGCGTCGCGTTCGGCTTAAACTCCGGATGCGGCACGACCCACAATTCGGCCTGTCGTCGGTTGCGATAACCGCCGTTGACAATTCTGATTCTGGACGCAGCGAGGTGATGCGTCCTGACCAGTTCATCTTTTATTTCCCGCGACATCCTTGCCGCCGCGTCGCGTCTGTCAAGATAGACGCGCGTGTGCGTTCTGCTTCTTCCTCTGTTATTCGTCTCCGTCCAGCGCTCGATATAATATTGCGGATACACGATGACGTAAGCCTGCGCGCGCGGCTGCTGGCGCAGAGCTGCGGCATAAGATTCGAGCGAGCCTTTCTGGCTGACATAATCCGGGTCGTCAGCCTCCGACACGTCCTCCGGCAGAAAGTAATAGAACTCATCGAATTTACGATTCGACTCTGTGTCAATGAAGGCTCTTTGGTACGCATCCGCGCGCGGCACGGGCGCAGTTCCCTGCGGGACGACCCACAATTCCTGCACCAGCCCCGCATTAGATTCTCCGCCGTCGATGGTCACGATGCGTTCTGCCGGAAAGCCTCGCGTGTAGACCAGATAATATTTTATCGTTTGCGCGACGCGGCTGTTGAGTCCCGGAAGATCTCTGCGCGAGCGATAGATCATGATGAAGCCGCGCGCCGCAGGATTGTTCTGCAATTCGATGACGAAGTTATCGAGTCGCGCTTTGAGGTCTGAGAGCTGTATGTCGGGGAACTCGTCGAACTTGCGCGCCTGTGCCGTTGGCTCCTGCGCGTGTGCCGGAGCGCAGCACAGCAGGAGGAGCAGCACACAGCATCCTTGCCGGAAATGGCTCAGAGTCATCAGAAACTTTTCGACCTCGTGTAAGCGTTGTCGGGCGTCAGCTCGACCGTCTGCCGCTGGCCGGAGACGTTGACGCGCAGACGCCATTCGATATTGAGTTCGCCCGGCAGCGTCGCGTGAATCCACCACGGGCCGGACTTGACCTTCATCGTCGCCTGCCCGTTCTCATCGAGACGGCCTTCGACCGGCGCGCGCTCGCCCATCCGCTCGGCCAGAAAATCATCGAGCCGCTTGCCCGGTCTCGGCTCCGAGAAGAACTCGTTCTGCGCCGCCGCGATGTCGATCGGGTAGAGCTCGAACGGGATGCTCAATGACGCGCGCGGCTCGCCCGCGGCCTCGCGCAGGACGATGCTCAGCGAAGTCTCCTGCGGCGCTTCCGGCCGAGCCGCCTCCGGCGTCTCCGGCAGTTGACGATAGACGCTCCACACGCCCGCGAAGAGCCCGACGACGAGCGCGACTCGCAGCAACGCGGCCAGAACATGAAAGATAGGATTGTGCGTGTTCACTTAATCTGGTCTTAGGACTTTGGACTTTGTGCTTTGATGTTGTACCAAACCTGCGTTTGAAAGCTCAAGGTTGAGACGCACCAAAGACCAGAGGCCAAAGTCCTGAGTTCCGCGTTTCCCTTTTTCCCTTTTCACCTTAGAATGTAAAGCATGACGGATAAGTTTCGGGACGAGTGCGGCGTGTTCGGCATCTACGGCCACGCGGAGGCCGCGCGGCTGACCTATCTGGGGCTCTACGCCTTACAGCATCGCGGGCAGGAATCGTGCGGCATCGTCTCGTCGGACGGCTCGGAGCTGCGTTCGGAGCGCGCGATGGGGCTCGTCTCGGATGTCTTCGACCAGACCTCGCTCGACCGCTTGCCGGGCGCGAGCGCCATCGGCCACGTCCGCTACTCGACCGCCGGTGAAGTCTCGATCCGCGAAGCACAGCCGTTTCTCGTCGCCTGCCAGCACGGACAGATCGCCGTCTGTCATAACGGCAACCTGCCCTTCGCCACCGAAGAGCGAAAAAGATTGGAGCGCGAGGGCGCGATCTTCTCTTCGACCTCCGACACGGAAGTCATCCTGCACGGCATCGCACGCTCGCGCTCGCAGAGCGTCAGAGAGGCGATTCCGGAAGTCCTCTGCGAGATGGAGGGCGCGTTCTCGATGCTCTTTCTGACGCCCGATAGCCTGATCGCCATCCGCGACGCGCGCGGCTTTCGCCCGCTCGCGCTCGGACGGCTGGATGACACCTGGATCATCGCCTCCGAGACCTGCGCCTTCGACCTCATCGACGCAGAGTACGTGCGCGATGTCGAGCCCGGCGAGATGATCGTCGTCGACGAAGACGGCCTGCACTCCTCTTTCCCGCTCCCGCCGCGCACGCACTCGATGTGCATCTTCGAGCATGTCTATTTCGCGCGACCGGATTCGGTCATCTACGGCCAGTCGGTCAACGAATCGCGTCACAAGATGGGCAAGCGGCTGGCGATTGAGCAGCCTGCGGAGGCGGATGTCGTCGTGCCCGTGCCGGATTCCGGCGTCGCGGCGGCCATCGGTTACGCCGCGCAATCGAAGATCAACTATCGTCAGGGCCTCGTGCGCAATCACTACGTCGGCCGCACCTTCATCGAGCCCAAGCAGTCGATACGCTCCTTCGGCGTCCGCATCAAGCTCAATCCCGTGCGCCACCTCATCAAAGGTCGGCGCGTCGTGCTGGTTGACGATTCCATCGTGCGCGGGACGACCTCTAAAAAGATCGTTCGCATGGTGCGCGAGGCCGGAGCGACGGAAGTTCACATGCGGATCAGTTGCCCGCCGACGGTGAGTCCCTGCTTCTACGGCGTGGACACGCCGAACAGGTCGGACCTCATCGCCGCGCAGATGCCGGTCGAAGAGATTCGCCGCTTTATCGAAGCTGACTCGCTCGGTTATCTCTCGCTCGAAGGGATGCTGGCGGCGACCGGCATCAAGCCGGACGCGTCCTGCGTCGCCTGCTGGACGGGCCACTACCCGACGCGCATCACGCGCGAGGCCGAAACCATGTTCGCGCGCGAGCACGAACCCGTGCCGTCCGACTGAAGTTGAATGAATATGAAGCAACAGAATCTCACGCGAAGGCGCAAAGACGCAAAGGAAAACATTGAAGCTTTCCTTTGCGCCTTTGCGTGAAACTGTTTTTGTTTCGGAGGTAAACAAGAGTGGCCCAGAGTAGAAAGGGATGCGGATGTGCAATCGCTGCGTTGGCGGCCCTGCTGCTGGTGGTCGCGGCGGTCTTCCTGTTCTATTGGAATCGGACCAAGGATAATCGTGTTCCGCCGCCGTCCGGCAAAGAGTTGCAGGTGCACATGCTCGATGTCGGGCAGGGCGATTCGATCCTCATCATCTCGCCGGAAGGCAAGTCGGTGCTGATCGACGCGGGCGACACCGGGCGCGGCAAGATCGTGCTCGAAGCTTTGCAGCGTTACAACGTCAACCAGCTCGATTACTTCATCGCCACGCACGCGCACGCGGATCACATCGGCGGCGCGGACGAGGTCATCAACGCGACGAAGGTTTTGAATGTCATCGACAGCGGCGTCGTGCCGCCTTCGCGCTCGTCGGACGACAACGCGAACAAGAAGGCTCCGCCTAAGTCAGGCAAGACGGTTGAGCTGCCGACGACGAAATCCTATCTGGACTTTCTCGAAGCGGTGAAGAAGAACGGCTCGAACTACGTTCACGCAGAGCCGGGCACGAAGTATGATCTCGGCGGAGGAGCCCTGCTGACCGTGCTCGCGCCGATCCAGCCCTTCTTTACCAAAGACCAGTTGCGCTCCGGCGGCAACGAGCCGAACGCCAACTCGGTCGTCGTCCGGCTGGACTACGGCGAGTTCTCGATGCTCCTGACCGGAGACGCGGAGGAGCAGACCGAAGAGCGCATGATGAGCAAGAGCGAGAACCTCAGCGCGAAGGTCTTGAAGGTCGGGCATCACGGCTCGAAGTACGCTTCGTCGGAAGGGTTTCTGAAAGCCGTCAAACCCGAAATCGCGCTCATCTCGGACGCCGAGAACAATCGTTACGGCCATCCGTCGCAGGCCGCGCTCGACCGCCTGAAAGCTATCGGAGC
>JAFBAJ010000225.1 GCA_019247865.1 Acidobacteriota bacterium | reverse complement strand
GCCGCGGATGATGCGACGCGGATAAGCGCGCTCGGCCTCGCGCGTGAGCGCATCAAGGTTACCGGCAACATCAAGTTTGATGCGAGTGTGGACGCAACCGAGCAGAGCTTGACGGCAGAGCTGCGCGCGCGTTTCAACTTCGGAGATGAAAGACGGCTCATCGTCGCCGCCAGCACGCACGCGCCGGAAGAGCGAATCGTCATCGAAGCCTTTAAAGAGACGCGCAACGATTCCTCCACACGTTCTCCCAGACTGCTCATCGCGCCGCGCCATCCTGAACGATTCGCCGACACGGCAGCGATGTTGAATTATTTTGGCCTCAAGTGGGCGCGACGCTCGGCTGTGCCGGATGAAAGCGATGCTGTCTGCGATGTGATTCTGCTCGACAGCATAGGTGAGTTGCGCGCGGTCTATCCGCTCGCCGAAATAGTCTTTGTCGGCGGCAGCATCGCTCCCGTCGGCGGACACAATGTGCTGGAGCCGGCTGCGGCGGGCAAGTGCATCATCACCGGCGCGCACACACGAAACTTCGCCGCCATCATGCGCGTCTTCCGCGAGGCAGACGCCCTCATCGAGCTGCCGCCCTTCGTTGAAGCGGAAGCGGTCGGCATGCTCTCCACCGCATTCAAAGAGCTGCTGTGGAACAAAACCCGGAGAGCGTCGCTGGCCGCGCATGCACTTCAGCTCATCGAGCAGAATCGCGGCGCGACGGCGCGCACGGTTGAGCTGCTCGAAGAGCTGTTACAGGAAACCTGATGCCCGTGCGTTCAAACATCCTGCTCGCACCTTTGAGCGCACTCTACGGCGTGGTGACGCGCGCGCGGCTCGGGCTCTATCGCGCGGGCGCGCTCCGCACGGAGCGGATCGACGCTCCGGTCATCAGCGTCGGCAACATCACGACCGGAGGGACTGGCAAGACGCCGCTCGTCGCCTGGCTCGCGCGGCGCGTCAACGAAATGGGCGAGCGCGTCTGCATCCTCACGCGCGGTTACGGCCGCGCCAATCCGTCCGCACAGATCGTCGTCTCGGACGGCTCCAAGCTGCTGGCCGAAGCGCGTGACGGAGGCGACGAGCCGCGACTGCTGGCGGAGATGCTGCTGGGCGCGTCCGCCGTCATCAGCCACGCCGACCGCGCAAGCGCCGCGCGCTGGGCGCTGAAAAATTTAAACAGCACCGCTTTTATCCTCGATGACGGCTTTCAGCATTTAGCCATCGCGCGCGACCTGAACCTCGTCACGATAGACGCCACCAATCCCTGGGGCGGCGGTCGTCTACTGCCGCGCGGACGGCTGCGCGAGCCGCTTCGTGGGCTCGCGCGCGCGGATGCACTCATCCTGACGCGAGCCGAACAGGCGAGAGACCTCGCAGCCGTGCGGGATGAGGCGTTGAGACTGAGCGGCGGCCGGCCGGTCTTCGCTTCACAGACGCGCACGGTTCGCACGCGCCTGTTGATGCCCGATTCGGACGAGATAAAAGAAGCTCCGTTCGAAGCTCTGCCGCAACCCGTCGCGGCCTTCTGCGCGCTCGGCAATCCTCAAGCCTTCTTCGCACATCTGCGCGCAGACGGATACACGCTCGCGCACACAAACGCCTTCCGCGACCACCACGTTTACACGCCTGCCGATGCCAACCGCCTGTCGCGTGAAGCCGTTGAGCGCGGCGCACACGCGCTGGTCACGACCGCGAAGGACGCGGTCAAGCTGCGCGGCCTCGGCTTTGAGCTTCCCTGTTATGTGATCGAGATTGATGTGAGCTTTGATGACGAGCCTAAGCTGCTTGAGCTATTGAAGCAAGCACTTCAACGCAGAGGCGCAGAGAAGTCGCAGAGATGACGCAGAGACAGCTTAGCTTTCAAGCTTTCTCTGCGTTCCCTCTGCGTAAACTCTGCGTCTCTGCGTTGAAGTGTTTACGGACTGTCGCTCGTTTGCGGAGGCTTGTCCGGCGCAGGCTTCTTCGTCGGCGAAGGCAGCGGCGGCGGCTCGTCCACGTCGATCTTTGTCGGAGACACTTTAGGCGGCGGCAGGTCTGTGGACTTATTGCCGGTGTGATTGGAGTTCGCGTTGGATGAATTGCA
>JAFBAJ010000106.1 GCA_019247865.1 Acidobacteriota bacterium | reverse complement strand
AGCGGACGCGCCGGGCTTGCTGGCGAAGTACGGCGTTGAATACGTCGTCGTCGGCCCGCTTGAGCGCAACGCCGTAAAGGTCAACGAACAATTTTTCAGCCGTTATCTGTTGGTCGGAGAAATAGGTGAATACCGACTCTTCAAAATCACGCAATAAGAAGGAGCGCGCGGGAGCGGGCAACCAGCGCGCGGACAAGAACGCCGTCGTCGAGCCGACGCCTGCGCCCGCGCCGGAGATTTCCATGCGCGTGTGGTATCTGGCGGGCGCAGTGATTTTGGCCCTCGCGGCCTTCGTGCGGCTTTATGATCTGAACCTCAAGCCCTTGCATCATGACGAAGGCGTCAACGGTTTCTTTCTCACGAACCTGATGCGCACGGGCGTTTATCACTACGACCCGGCGAACTATCATGGACCGACGCTCTATTATTTCGCGCTCGCTTCATCGTACATCTGCGGTTTCCTGACGAGCCTCTGGCACGGCAACCTGAGCCTCGCGCAGGTCCGCGAATCGGGCCTCAGCACGTTTGCGATTCGCCTCGTGCCGGTCTTCTTCGGCGTCGCGACCGTCTGGCTGCTCCTCTGCCTGCGGCGACACATCGGCGCGGTGGGCTCGCTCGTCGCCGCCATCCTCGTCACCATTTCACCGGGCGCGATCTTTCTCTCGCGCTACTTCATACACGAGACGCAGTTCGTCTTCTTCACGCTCGGCATGGTCGTTGCCGCGCTTCGTTACTACGACACGAAGAATCCGCTTTATCCGATCTTGGGGACCATCTCGGCCGCGCTGCTCTTCGCGACGAAAGAGACGGCGATGATCTCCGTCGGCGTGCTTCTCATCGCGCTCGGCTGCGTCGCCGCGTACCTGAGCTTTAACCAGGAGCCGCAGCTTGCGACGTGGGAAAAGAGACGCCGCCCGCCAACCAAAGCGGCGAAGCCGGGCACGCTGCAACTCGTCTTCGGCGACGCCTTCAAGGATGAAAGCCTGCTCTCCATCGGACTGCTCGCGCTCATCTGCGCGCTCCTCTTCGTGCTCGTCAACATCGTCTTCTACTCATCTTTCTTCACCTACGCCAAAGGCGTCACGGACGCGCTCGAAGCCCTCACGTTCTGGGTCAAAACGGGTCGCAACGAGCATGTTCATCCGTGGTACACCTACCTGCAATGGTTGATGCAGGAAGAATCAATGCTCCTCATTCTCGGCACGGTGGGCGCGGTCCTCGCCGTCTCCGAGACTAAAAAACGTTTCCCGCTGTACGCCGCCCTGTGGGCGTTCGGCATCCTCGCAGCCTATTCGCTCGTCAGCTACAAGACGCCCTGGCTCCTGCTCAACTTCATCGTGCCGCTCGCCATCATCGGCGGTTACGGCGTCAATGAGATTTTCAAGTTGAAGCCGGACATCGGCCTGCGCCTCGGCTTGATTGCCGCCGCGCTGCTGGTCGTCTCCTTCACCGGCTATCAGGCGGTTAAACTCAATCTCTTTCACTACGACGATGACACGTATCCTTACGTCTATGCGCACACACAGCGCGGGTTCAATCAGATGATGGCGGAGGTCGAGCACTACGTTGCGCGCGCGGGCTCCGGCAAGCAGACGCAGATCGTCGTCACCTCGCCGGACTACTGGCCGATGCCGTGGTACACGCGCAACTACGACCACGTCGGCTACTGGGGGCACATCGTCCCGCCAGCCGACGCGCCCATCGTCATCGGCAACGTCTCGCAGGAGAGCGATCTCGCGCAGCCGCTCGGCCATAAATATCAACGGATGGGCGAGTATGACCTGCGACCCGGCGTTCGCCTCGTGCTCTACGTCCGCCGCGACCTCGTCGAGCAATGAAGGTTCGCCTTCATCTCAACAAACATGAAATGAATGCGCGCGAACTCGTCAAGGGGACGCGCTCTCCGGCTGCTCGCAAAAAACGTAAATCCGCTCCTGCCAACAGTAACGCCGCGCGGCCTGAAGCTTTGGTTGACATCCGCCCCGACTCCAACATATAGTGTGCCTCTCCCGCGCGGTACTCAACGGACTGCGTTCGGCTTGTGCTCTCCGCTGGGGTTATCGCTGAAGTTTTAGGGACTCTCATGTTCAAACTGCAACGCTTAGAAATCACCGGCTTCAAATCCTTCGCCGACTACACAGAAATTGTCTTCACAGGTGACGGCATCACTGCGGTCGTCGGTCCGAACGGCTGCGGCAAAAGCAATGTCGCCGACGCCATCTCTTGGGTCTTGGGCGAGCAGCGCGCGAAAAGCCTGCGCGGCGCGGAGATGAAGGACGTGATCTTTCAAGGCTCGCGCAATCGCCAGCCGAGCGGCATGGCCGAAGTCGTCCTGCACATGATTCGCGATGAGACAATGGAGCACGAGCCGGACATCGAAGACATCGACGCGACGCTCGAAGAGATAGACGATCAGGCGGTCGCCGTCGAAGGCGCTGCCGAGCCGGAGGCTGCAATCATTGAAGCCGTCCAGACGGAAGAGACTCAAGCGAGCGTCGTGGATGTTGAAACGTCTGCGATAGAAACGTCTGTAACGGACGCGTCTGCGGCGGACACTACCGCGACGGATACGGTTGTCGCTGATACGGCCGGGGCCGGTCAGGTCGAAGTGTCGGGCGAAAGCGTCGAAGAGGTTCCGGCGACCACCAAGCCGCACGGCAAGCGGCACTGGCGGCCGAGCCGGTTGGCTCTGGAGTTTGCGCCGGGCGAGGCCGTCTCGGTGGCGCGCAGGCTGTATCGTTCGGGCGAGAGCGAGTATCTCCTCAATGGTCGCGCGTGTCGCCTGCGCGATATTCAGGACTTATTTTCGGGCACAGGATTGTCCGGCGCGCACTACGCCATCATCGAGCAGGGGCGGATCGGGCAGATTCTCTCGGCGAAGCCGATGGACCGCCGCACGCTCATCGAAGAAGCTGCGGGCATCACGAAGTTTCGCGTTCGCCAGCGCGCGGCCGAAGCCAGACTCGAAGCGGCGCGCTCCAATCTCTCCCGCCTCTCAGACATCATCTCGGAAATCGAAAGACAGGTCGGCAGCCTGCGTCGTCAGGCCGCGAAGGCGCGCCGGTATCGCATCATGCGCGAAGAGTTGCGCGAGCTTTTGCGTCGGGTTTACGTCGCGGAAGAACGCACGCTCGTTCGTCTGCTCGATGAGGCGCGCGCACAGCTTGACGAATCGTCGCGCGAAGAACGCGCGCTCGCCGAAGAGTTGACGGCGCGCGAGGATGAAGCGCGCAACGCGACGCACGAAGCGCGTGCGCGTGAAGAGGAGTTGGCCGCGGCGCGCGCTGCGGCCGCCGAATCGGAATTGCA
>JAFBAJ010000734.1 GCA_019247865.1 Acidobacteriota bacterium | reverse complement strand
CTCACCGCAGAGACGCAGAGAAGTCGCAGAGAGCACGCAGAGAGAGTCCTCTTGCGACTTCTCTGCGCGAACTCTGCGTCTCTGTGGTGAAAACATGTTCCAGCTCCTTTCCTTTAACCTGAGCCACTACCGGAAAGAGAGATGGCTTGACACCTGCCTCGGCGTCTAGCTACTTTGGAACAACTTTATGACGGCTAAAGGCTCTGAGCACACGAACACGCCTGAGCGACCTGACATCCTGCTTGTCGAAGACAAAGACAGTTTGCGCCAGGTCTTGCGTCTGACGCTCGAAGCGGCGGGCTACACCGTGACCGAGAGCGCCGACGCACGCCACGCCGCCGCAGAGATCGCGCGCGTCCCGCATCGCCTCGTGCTGACGGACCTGCGGATGCCGCACGGCAGCGGCCTCGATGTGCTCCGCGCGGCGCGCTCGGCGGACCCTGACATTCCGGTCATCGTGATGACCGCCTTCGGCTCAATCGACGAAGCCGTGCGCGCGATGAAGGACGGCGCGCACGATTTTCTACAGAAGCCTGTCGACTCGAATCACCTGCTGCTGCTGGTCGAGCGCGCGCTGGAGCAGGCACGCCTCCGCACGGAAAATATTTTGTTGCGGGAAGAATGGTCGCGCCGCTACGGCTTTCCGCGCATCATCGGCGAGAGCGCAGCCATCAAGCGCGCGGTCGCAGAGACGCAGCGCGTCGCGCAGACCGAAGCGACGGTGCTCCTGCTCGGCGAATCCGGCACGGGCAAAGAGCTGTTCGCGCGCGCCGTCCATCATCTCTCCGCGCGGCGCGATAAGCCCTTCGTCGCCATCAACTGCGCGGCGATTCCCGAAACACTGATCGAGAACGAGCTCTTCGGCCACGAGCGCGGCGCGTTCACCGGAGCCTCAGACCGGCGGCTCGGCAAGTTCGAGCTGGCTTCCGGCGGGACCGTCTTTCTGGATGAGATCGGAGAGCTGCCGCTCGCCGTGCAGGGCAAGCTGCTGCGCGCCATCGAAGAGAAGATGGTTGATCGCATCGGCGGGCGCGCGCCCGTCCCGGTGGATGTGCGCGTCGTCGCCGCGACCAACCGCGACCTGCGCGCGGCGGCCGAGAGCGGAGAGTTTCGCCGCGACCTCTTCTTTCGCCTCGCGGTCTTTCCGGTCGAGATTCCGGCCTTGCGCGAGCGCGGCGAGGACATCGTCCTGCTCGCGCGCCACTTCGCAGCCCAACTCGGGCGCGACCTGCGCAAACGCGAAGCCGTCCTGAGCGAAGCGAGCCTGTCCGCCCTGCGCGCGCACGACTGGCCGGGCAACGTGCGCGAGCTGGAGAACGCCATCGAGCGCGCCTGCATCCTGTCGGACTCCAACACGCTTGAGCCGCGCGACCTCGGCCTCCTGAAAGATTTGAAGAGCGCGCCGGATGTTTTCGACGCGCTCGACCTCTCCGGCACGCTGGGCGAGACGGCCGAGCGCGCCGTGCGTTTCGTCGAGCGGCGCAAGATCGCCGCCGCGCTTGAGGCACATGACGGAAACAAGACGCGCGCCGCCGAAGCCCTCGGCGTCAGCTACAAAACTTTGCTGACCAAGATCAGAGATTACGACCTATAGAAAGCACGCCCTTCCCTTTCAGATGAGCGACGACACAAAAGATGTCAAGGATGAGGTGGAGCAATCCCCTCTACATGAAGACGCGGCGACCATCGCCGGTGAGACGGATGTGCCCGTCGGCGCGATCACTGGCGAATCCGCACTCGAACAGAAAGAGGCCAAGCGCGAGCGCGAAGCGAGCACGGGCAAGTATGCTTTTCTCGTCGGCGCGGGCATTCTCCTGAGCCGCATCGTCGGGCTCATACGGCAGCGCGTCTTCGCCTACTACTTCGGCGCGTCGGACGCGAAGGATGTCTTCGACGCGGCCTTTCGGATTCCGAACTTCCTGCAAAACGTCTTCGGCGAAGGCGCGCTCTCGGCCTCCTTCATTCCGGTCTACGCGAACCTGCTCGCGCGCGCGCGGCACGAGGAATCGGGGCGCGTGGCGAGCGCAGTCCTCACGCTTCTGGCGCTCGTCACTTCGGTGCTCGTCCTCATCGGCATCATCGCGACGCCTGTGCTGATAGACCTCATCGCGCCCGGCTTTCCGCCGGACAAGCAGCAGATTACGATCCGGCTCGTCCGCATTCTCTTCCCAGGCGCGGGACTTCTGGTGCTCTCGGCCTGGTGTCTCGGCGTGCTCAACAGCCACCGGCGCTTTTTTCTCTCCTACACCGCGCCCGTCATCTGGAACATAGCCATCATCGCTGGGCTCGTCTTTTACGGCGGACGCGTCGGGCAATACGATCTCGCTTTGATCGCCGGCTGGGCTTCGGTCGTCGGGAGCGCGCTCCAGTTTCTGGTGCAGCTTCCGACCGTGCTCAAGCTGATACATCACCTGCGTCCGGTCTTCGATTTCACCTCGGAAGCCGTGCGGACCGTCTTAAAAAATTTCATGCCGGTCTTCGTCAGTCGCGGCGTGGTGCAGATCAGCGCCTACATAGATTCGCTGCTGGCGAGCTTTCTGGGCACGGGCGCGGTCGGCGCGCTGGGCTACACGCAGAGCCTCTACACGCTGCCGGTGAGTCTCTTCGGGATGTCTGTTTCGGCGGCGGAGCTGCCCGCGATGTCGAGCGCGCTCGGCAACCAGCAGGAGGTCGAGCAGCAGTTGCGCAAACGGCTCGACGCGGGGCTCCGGCAGATAGCTTTCTTCATCGTCCCCTCCTCGATGGCCTTTCTCGCGCTCGGCGATGTCATCACGGGCGCGCTCTACCAGACCGGAAAGTTTGACCGGGGCGCGACGTTTTACGTGTGGAGCATCCTCGCGGGCTCGGCCGTGGGGCTGCTGGCCTCGACCCTGGGGCGGCTCTACTCTTCGACCTACTATGCGCTGCACGACACGCGGCGACCGCTCGTCTTCGCCATCGTGCGCGTGATCCTGACGACGGTGCTCGGATACCTGTTCGCGTTGCCGCTGCCGCGCGCTCTGGGGGTTGATCCTAAGTGGGGCGCGGCGGGGCTCACCGCTTCGGCGGGCATCGCCGGCTGGGTCGAGTTCCTGCTGCTGCGCCGGACGCTGAACCGCCGGATCGGCCAGACGGGACTGCCGTTCGCCTTCACGGTCAAGCTGTGGGCTGCGGCGGCCACCGGCGCGGCGGTCGGCTGGGGCCTCAAGCTCCTCATCGGCGTGCGCCATCCGATCCCGGTCGCGGCCCTCGTGCTCGGAGCCTACGGCCTCGTTTATTTCGGCATCACCACGCTCTTGGGCATCCCGGAGGCGCGCACGGTCGTCCGCCGCATCACCCGAATCGTCCTCAGAAAATGAGAGAAAAAACTTTTTTTCTAAAGCCGAATAATTTTCTGAAAGAACGAATCCATTAGAAATATAATTCCAATACCGGAAGGGAATCAGGTTGAAGCAGCGGCAGGCAGGCGGGGAGACGCCACTGCCGCTCCTTTTTTTGTGAAATAATTGACGCCTCCCACGGAGAGGGCCGCGCACGGGGACTGTTTGACCCATGCGCGGCTCTCTCTTTATCATGACGCCCGTGCAAAAAGTCATCACAGCCAGCGAGATGCGCGAGCTCGACCGCCGGACGACAGCCGAGTGCGGCATCCATTCCCTGCTCCTGATGGAAGCTGCTGCGCGAGCGTCCGTGCAGCAGCTCACGCAGCATTTCGCCTGCGGAATCGCCGGGAAATCCGTCCTCATTCTCTGCGGGCGCGGCAACAACGGCGGCGACGGAGCGGCCGTAGCGCGCCAACTCGCCCTGCTCGGCGCGCATGTCTCCGTCGCTCTCTTCGCCTCGGTCGAAGAGTCACAGGGCGACGCGCGCACCAACTTCGAGATCATCAGGAGCCTGGCCGAGCTGGATGATTTAAGCTTTACCACCTGCCGGACGGTCGAGGAGTGGGAGCAGTTTCAGGCATCTCAGCAAGACTGTGACGTGATTGTGGACGCGCTCTTCGGTACTGGACTGACGCGTCCTTTGGCAGGCATTCACGCGGCTGCGGTCGAGTTTATAGAGAAACAGCGCGGCTGTTTGAAGGTCGCGCTCGACCTTCCCTCCGGCCTCGATGCCGACAGGGCTGAGCCCATCGGCCCGGCCGTGCGCGCGGATGTGACCGTCACCTTCACCGCGCCGAAACCGGCCAACGTGCTCCCGCC
>JAFBAJ010000713.1 GCA_019247865.1 Acidobacteriota bacterium | reverse complement strand
CGCGAAGTCGTCAGCCTCTACGCGGACGAGGAGAGCCGCTTGTGGGTCGGCACGGCGACCTCCGGCGTCTACTTCTACGACGGCCGGAATGTGAAGAGCGATCCAGTCCTCAACGAGCTGACCGGGAGCGCAGTCTGGTCCGTGGACGGAACGCGTGACGGTTGGCTCTGGCTGGCGACCTCGCGCGGGCTCTACAGCTACGCGCAGGGACATCTCAACAAGCTCCTGCCGGATGCGGACGCGCGCCGCGTGATGGTCAGCGGCAATCGTGATTCTTCGCGCGAGGCCTGGTGCGCGACGGCCGGAAGCGGCCTCGTCAAAGTGGCGCTCGATCAGAGATTCGGCGCGCTGACCGCGCGGCTCGACGCGGAGCAGGGCCTGCCTTCGCAGAGCGCGTTCGCGCTGCTCGAAGACCGGACTGGCGCGAGCGCGGGCGCGCTGCTCATCGGCACGAGCCGGGGCCTCGCGCGTTACGACCCGGGCCACAACTCTCCGCTTTTGAACATCACGCGTCTCATCGGCCAACGCATACACACGCTCGATGAAGTCCGCGCCGGGCTCGACCTCGAATACCCGCAGAACAGCCTCGTCCTGGATGTCTCCGCGACGAGCAGCCGCACTTTCCCGGAGCAGTTTCAGTACGCGTTTCTGCTCTTCAACAGCAAGGGCGAGCTGGTCAAGCAGAAGCTCGCGCACGACGCGCAGTTCTCGATGGAGGATTTGCGTCCGGGGAAATATCGCGTCGAAGTCCGTGCTTATACGGCAGACCTCATTCCGTCTTCTCCGCTGAGCTTCGAGTTCAACGTCGCCAAAGCTCCTTTCCCGTGGACGACAGCCGCGCTCTCAGCGCTCCTGCTGCTCGCGCTCGTCGCACTCATCTGGGCCATCATCGAGCATCGCCGCATCGCACACGCGAGCGCGGCGCTGGCGCTCGCCAATCATGAGCTGGCCGACGCGCGCCTGCGTCTCGCCAACGAAGCAGAGATGGAGCGCAGCCGCATTGCGCGCGACCTGCACGACCAGACCCTGGCAGACCTGCGCCGCCTGCTGCTCCTGACAGACAAGCTGCCCGTCGAAGGCAAAGAGAACGGCGACCACGCCACGCTCGAACCGGCCATCTTCCGGCAGGAGATCGAATCCGTCTCGAACGAGATCCGGCGCATCTGCGAAGACCTCAGCCCGTCCGTCCTGGAGAACGTCGGCCTCGCCGCCGCGCTCGAATGGGCTCTCGCAGACGCGGTCGCGCACCTGCCTGAGTCCTGCAAGTTCGAGTACGAGTTCGCCTGCGTAGAAGACCTTGAAGAGCGCATACGCCTCGCGCCCGGCGTACGCATGCAGATCTATCGCATCGTGCAGGAGGCCATCAGCAACATCTGTCGCCACGCGGGCGCGCACCGCGTGCGCCTCGACGTGACCCTCACGAGCGAGAGCGAGCTGGTCTTAAAACTCTCGGATGACGGCGGCGGTTTCGACCAGCGCGATAAGAAGGCCGGGCGCGGGCGCGGCCTCGCCAACATACGCGCGCGCGCCAGCCTCATCGAAGCCGAAGTCTCGTGGGGTCGCAGCCCGCAGGGCGGCACCGTCTTCATCCTGCGCAAAGCGAACATCGCCGCGCGCGCGGAGCAAACGGTTTAAGAGGAATGAGAAGCTCGCTTTTCAGACGGGCTGCTGTACCTTCTTCCTCTTTTTAAGCGTCAGGACGAGGCCGATGACGGCTACGATCAGGGAGAAGAAGAGAAGCAGCACGCCGGGAATGATCCCGAACATCGCCTCTTCCCAGCTCGTGCGCCCGTTCGTCAGAGGCGGGAGCAGGACTGACACCAGAAAGACCCCGCCTCCGAGCACAATCCCGATGATTCCGAGAATCAACGCCACTTTCCCCATCCACGTTTCTCCTTTAAGATGTGATGACAAGCATTTTGTAAGGCCCCCAGTGTAGTCGCAATCGCTTTTTCAATCCAGACTATTCCGGTACACTTTTGCGCGGAGAGGGGACACATGAAAATTACGCTGGCCTTGCTGTTAACGGCATGCACATTCGTCTGCACGCTGGCGCAGAACGCGTCGCGGAAGAATTCGGGAGCTAACATGTCCGCTGGTTACTGGCCTTTGGAGAAGAGCCGCGCGCTGGTCGAGAAGACGCAGACCGTGCGCCTCGCGCCGGAGCTTGAGCACCTGACCGCAGGCGAGCGCGCGGCGGTCGAAAAACTGCTCGAAGCCGGAAAGATCTTTCAGGAAATTTACGAGCTCCAGCGGCACGAGCGTGCGCTCTCGGCCGCGCGCGAGTTACAGTTGCAGGACAAGCGGCTCGGCTCGCCCCCTGAAACGCAGAACCTGCTGCTGCTCTATCGCCTCTTCCAGGGGCCGATTGCGACCACTCTCGAAAATAAGCGCGAGCCGTTTCTGCCCGTCGAGATGTCGCCGCCCGGACACAGCATGTACCCGTGGGGCATCACCAAAGAGGAGATCGACAGCTTTCTCAACACGCATCCGAAAAGGCGCGACTCGATCATGGACGCGCGCACCGTCGTGCGCCGCGCCACCGCACAGAACCTGCGGCGCGACCTCTCCAAGCTCAAACAGTATCCCGTGCTGGCGACTTTGCATCCCGGACTCCAACCGGATTTGGAAAGTCTGCTCGCCGCGCCCGACGCCAAAGTCCTGTACGCCGTCCCGTATTCCGTCGCTTACGCGGACGAAAGCATACGCGCGCACGCGCTCCTCAACGAAGCCGCGAACGCCTTGCAGGCGGACGATGAAGAGTTCGCGCGCTACCTGCGCAACCGCAGCCGCGATCTCCTGTCGGATGATTACGAGTCGGGCGATGCGGCGTGGGTGACCGGACGTTTCAAGCATCTCAACGCGCAGATCGGCGCGTACGAGACTTACGACGACGAGCTCTACGGCATCAAGACCTCCTACTCCTTCAGCCTGCTCAGCACGCGCAAAGAGGAGACGGATGCCCTGCGCCAGGCCATGCGCGGCCTGCAGGCGCTCGAAGACTCGCTCCCTTACGAGCATCACAAGAAGATCAAAGAGGACATCCCGGTCGGCGTCTATGATGTCATCGCCGACTTCGGGCAGGCGCGCGGCGGCAACACCGCGTCCATCCTGCCGAACGAGAGCTACCTCGCGCGGCGTTACGGGCGCACCATCCTCCTGCGCTCAAACATCATGC
>JAFBAJ010000615.1 GCA_019247865.1 Acidobacteriota bacterium | reverse complement strand
CATGGAATCAAATTCGCCGCTAGTGACGCCGATGGCCTCTTCGGCGCGTAGGAAATCTTCGGTCGAGGAGAGACCTTTGAGCGCGAGTTGCAGGTTGTTCTGATTGGTGGCGAAGGTCAGGCCGTCTTCGAGCGTGATGACCTTGCGCTCGATGAGGTCTTTGATGACGCTGTCGAAGTCCTGCATCCCGTCGAGCTTGCCGGCGCGCATCGCGTCCAGCAGAGACTTGCCCTGCGCCTCGCCCTGTTCGATGTATTCGCGTGTGCGCGGGCTGGAGCGCAGGATCTCGACGGCGGCGACGCGCCCGCGACCGTCCGCGCGCGGGATCAGGCGCTGCGAAACGATGTAGCGGAACGTCTGCGCGAGGCGCGTGCGAATGACCTGCTCCTCGTTCTTAGGATAGAGGCCGATGATGCGATCCACCGTCTTCGAGGCGTCGATGGTGTGCAGCGTAGAGAAGACGAGGTGTCCCGTCTCCGCCGCTTCGAGCGCGATCTCGGTCGTCTCAAAGTCGCGCATCTCGCCGATCAGAATCACCTTAGGAGCCTGTCGCAAAGCGGCGCGCAGGGCCGAAGGAAAATCCTCTGTGTCCGTGCCGACCTCGCGCTGGTTGATGGTCGAGTTCTTGTGCGTGTGCAGAAACTCCAGCGGGTCTTCGATGGTCACGACGTGATAATGCTTCGTCTCGTTGATGCGGTCGATGATCGCCGCCAGCGTGGAGCTTTTGCCGGAGCCGGTCGGCCCGGTCAGGAGGACGATGCCGTTTCTCAGCTCCGCCACGTCCGAGAGCTGCGGCGGCAGGCCGAGCGAAGCGATGGTCGGAACCGAAGTCGGAATCACGCGCATCACGATGGCGTAAGTTCCGCGCTGCTGAAAAATGTTGACGCGAAAGCGCGTGCGCGAAGGCAGGCTGTAACTGAGGTCTGCCGTGCCCGTGCGCGCCAGGCGCTGCGCCGCGTCCGGGTTGCCCTTCATCAAAGCCATCGCGATGACTTCCGTCTGGTACGGCGAGAGCTTTTTCAGGCCGAGCGGCTCAACCGGCGTCAGCTTGCCGTTGATCTCCACCTGCGGCGGCTGGCCGACCGAGAAGTTCAGGTCGCTGATTTTGTCTGAGACGAGCAACATGCGCTCTAAGATCGGCGGAAGGTCGAGAAAGCTCATTCAGGACTGACGCTCCATTTCAGGGAAAATTTTCCTGTGCGGTTTTATCGCGTGGGGGTTTCTAAGCAGATGAGCGAAGCGGCACGCTGTGTCTGTGGAGAGCCGATTCGCGCGCCAGCTCAAGGACATCCCGATTGTCGCGTAAAACAGCGTCAAACGCAAGCAGTTTTTGTTTAGCTCCTTGATTAGCCGGGTTTTATGAGGAAAGAAGAGCCAAAAACTCTCTCGTGCGGGCTTCTATCAAGGCCGGAGCAGCGACCAGCGCGCCGATGACCGCGACGGCATCGGCCCCTGCCGCCAGCGTCTCTCGCGCGCGCTCCAACGTGATGCCGCCGATGGCGACGAGCGGAATTTCGCCGACGGCTTCGCGCACGCGCCGCACACCTTCGAGGCCGACGACCGCGTCCGGATTCTCTTTCGACGAAGTCGGATAGACTGGGCCGATGGCGATGTAATCAACCGGCAGGCGCGCGGCGGCACGCGCCTGCTCCACGTTGTGCGTCGAATAGCCGATGATGGCGCGCTCTCCCAAAACCCTGCGCGCGGCTTCGGGCGGCATGTCGTCCTGTCCCAGATGCACGCCGTCCGCACCGAGCGCGAGCGCCAGGTCAACGCGGTCGTTGATCAAAAGCCGCGCCCCGCTCGCACGAGCCAGCCGCAGAGCCTCTTCGGCATCACTGTAAAATTCGCGCGGGCTGCCATGCTTCTCACGCAACTGCACCAGCCGCGCCCCGCCCGCGACGAGACGCCTGACCTGCGACGCGTGCGTGAGGCCGCTCAGGCGCGCATCTGTGATGGGATAAAGCCGTGGCAGCTTGCTTATCACTTGAAGGTCACGGCCCGCGAGACTGTGTTGGGGAGAGCCTGCTCTTCATCCGCGTTGAGGATGCGTTCGGCGGCCTGCGACAGTTCGCGCCCGAAGAGATGGCAGACGTAGTTGATGTCGAGCATGAGCGTGTCGCTCTCAAGCGCGCGATAGAGCATGATGCTGCCCCACTCGCCGCGCTCTGTGGCGAGCGGCAGGTGCAGCGACCAGAAGTGTCCGGACTCAAGCACCTCTTCCGGCTCGACATCTCCGCGCTCCCACGTCCAGCGCAGAAAAGCGCCGTTCAGCGACGTGCGTTTCAGGCTCTGCGTGCGCTGCTCTCGTTCGAGCGCACGCGTCGCCGCCGCAGCCTCGGACGCGTCGCCGATCTCGACGACCGCATAGACGAACTCGCCGACCTCCAGCATCATCTGCATGGCCGCGAGCACATCCGCCAGCAGACGTGCTTCCGCGAGGGCGCGCGTCGCGCGGCGGACGCGCAGGTGATTGGCCGCACGCAGGCGACGATGACCGAGGTTGCGCCGGACGCTCGCCTTGATCTCGTCTATCTCGTGATAACGCAGACGCCCGACGGCGAGGATGACCGCGACGCCGATGACGAAGAGGACGAGGCCGGTCGTGCGGCCGGACTCGCCGACGAAGAGCATCGCCATCAGTCCGAAGAGAGCGCACACGCCGTAGAGCACGAACGCCGTGCGGCGCTGCGACCAACCGCGCGCGAGCAGCATGTGATGGATATGCTCACGGTCGCCCTGAAAGAGCGGACGGCCGCTCAGAAAACGGCGCACCATCGTAAAGCCTGTGTCCACCATCGGCACGCCAAACGCGAGCAACGGAATCATGATCGCCACGACCGTCGAAGCCTTCTGCGTTCCCTGCACAGACAGCGCCGCCAGCATAAAGCCGATGGTCAGCGAACCCGAATCGCCCAGGAAGATCGAGGCCGGGTTGAAGTTGTAACGCAGGAACCCGATCAGCGCCCCTGCGAGCGCGAGCGAGATGACCGTCACGAACGGATTGTAGAGCGGGAGCGAGACGAGCATCATCACGAACGAGGCGAAGAGCGCAGCCCCCGCCGCCAGCCCGTCCATCCCGTCGATCAAATTAAAAGCGTTGCTGATGCCGACCGTCCACACGACGGTCAACACAAAGCCGACGACCGCAGGCAGCTCTATGCTTCCGACGAACGGCACGGAGAGCACTTCGATGCGTCCGCCGAGCGCGTAGAGCAGCGCGCCCGCCAAGCCCTGCGCCAGAAACTTTAAAGGAGCTTTAGAGCCGCGCAGGTCGTCGTAGACGCCGAAGAGCAGCACTAAGGAAGCGGGCAACAGCACCACTACGAAGCGCCATCGCGCGACGCCCAGCGAGCGCGTGAGCGTGTTATGAATCAGCGGCAGCGCCGCCAGCGCGACCAGCACGGCCAGAAAGATCGCCACGCCGCCGAGCCGCGGCACAGACTTGCGATGCACGCGCCGGTCATCACGCGGCTCGTCCAGCAACCCGTAACGCTCGCACACGCGCCGCACAGTCGGCGTCAGCACCAGCGACGCCCCGGCCGACAAAATGAAGATGAGGAAATAAGTGTTCACCTAAACAACCATTTTCAAAACTTGCGAGCTTTCGTCATACCTTTGCGCCCTGGCGAGAACCATCAACGTTTCACGCCAAGGCGCAAACAAAGAAAGACTCAAGGCGCTAAGAAGAACTGCTCTCCAAAACATCCGCATACAGCTCCAGCGTTCGGCGCGTCATCTTCTCCAGACTGAACTCGCGCTCGACGCGAAGCCTGCCCGCCGCGCCGAACTTTGCGCGCAGGCTCCGGTCATCGAGCAGAGAGTTGAGCGCCGCTGCCAGCGCGTCTGAATCAGACGGCGGCACGGTCAACCCGGTCAGCCCGTCCGGCGAGACGAAGGTTACGCCGGAATCGAGCTGCGTGTTGACGACCGCGAGGCCCGCAGCCATCGCTTCCAACTGGACGATGCCGAAGGCTTCGCTGCGCGCGATGGACGGCAGCGCGAAGACATCCGCCGCGTGATAAAAGGGGCGCACGTCTTCGACTCCATGCAGGAACGTGACGCGCTCGGCGACGCCCGCAGCAAACGCCTCGCGCCGCAGCTCTTCGCGCAAAGGCCCGTCGCCGACCAGCAATAGATGGCCGCGCACCTCCTTCATCGCTCGAATCAGATACTCGAAACCCTTGTAGTAGACGAGCCTTCCGACGCCGAGCACCACACGCTCTCCATACAGCCCGCGCAGCCGCTCGACCTCCAACGCGTCCGCACGCTGAAACTCTTCGTGCGGAATGCCGAAAGGAATGACTCGGCATTTCTCTTTGAAGAGACGCAGGGCGGGCGAAGTCTCCATATAGTTCGGGCTGCCGACGATGATCGCATCGGCTCTGTCTAAGGCCCGCCGCAGGATAGGCCAGAAGGCTTTGCCCAGAATCTTCTGGCGAATGATGTCGCTGTGATAGGTCAGGACGAGGCGGCCGCTGTGACCGCTGGCCCCGCTGGCCCCACTGGCAAAGTAAGCGATGATGGCCGTCGGGTTCGGCAGATGTATGTGCACCAGGTCGGCTGCGGCCGCGCGAATCCTGCGCGCGAGCGACGGGCAGACGGGAGCCGCGTTGAGATTGAGCAGCGTTCCGGCGCGCGTCACCTTCACGCCGCCGATGTGCTCTTCCGTCGTGCGTCGCTCGTCGCCCGCGACGAGGACTTCGACAGAGAGAAAGCGTTGCAGCTCTTCGCAGAGCGCGCGCACGTGAGTCTCCATCCCGCCCATGTGCGGCGGGTAGTACTTGCCGACGTGGAGCACGCGCCGCCCATGCAGGGCGCGCAGGCGAGCCGGCAGAGCAGTCTCTGCGACCAACGCGCCGCGTTCATCCGTCACTGAATCTAAAACGCTGCTCATGAAAGCTATGCTGTGATCCGGCTCTCGCTCACGGAGCGCAGACTTTCCAAATCCGACTGCACCATCTCGCGTATCAATTCATCAAAACTGTAAGCCGGTTTCCAGCCGAGCACGGCGCGCGCCTTCGACGCATCGCCGATCAACTGGTCAACCTCTGCGGGTCTGTAATAGAGCTCGTCCACGACGACGTGATCGCGATAATCGAGGCCGACTTCGGCGAAAGCCTTCTCGCAGAACTCGCGCACGGAATGTGTCTCGCCGGTCGCGATGACGTAATCGTCGGGCGCGGGCTGTTGCAGCATCGTGTGCATCGCGCGCACGTAATCGGCCGCGTGCCCCCAGTCGCGCTGTGCTTCAAGATTGCCGATGCGTAATTCAGAGGCCAGGCCGAGCTTGATGCGCGCGACGGTGCTCGTGATCTTGCGCGTCACGAACTCGAAGCCGCGCCGCTTGCTCTCGTGATTGAAGAGCATCCCGCTCAAACAGAACATCCCGTAGGCCTCGCGGTAGTTGCGCGTCAGGTCAAAGCCCGCGACCTTGCTGATGCCGTACGGCGAGCGCGGATGAAACGGCGTCGTCTCGCGTTGCGGCGTCTCGCGCACCTTGCCGAACATCTCGCTTGATCCGGCGAAGTAGAAGCGGCACTGCGGCCGCAGCTCACGCAGCGCTGCCAGCACGTAATGGGTCCCGTTGATGTTCGTGTTCATCGTCGAAAAGCCGTCGGCGAAGCTCTCCGCGACAAAGCTCTGCGCCGCGAGATGATAGCACTCATCAAACTCGTGCCGGCTGATCACACTGAAGATGGAGGGATAACTCTCCAGGCTCGCAGCATGCAGCACGAGCCTGTCCAGCAGATGCGCGATCCGCACGAAACGCCCCTCCGGATTCTCCAGCGCCACACGCCGCACCAGCCCATGCACCTCATACCCCATCCCCAGCAACAGCTCCGCCAGATAACTGCCATCCTGCCCGGTGATGCCTGTAATGAGAGCTTTTTTAACCATCAGAGAGAGTCCTAAAGTCAGTACCGCCTGCGGTAGCGGGCGGGTAATGGCGT
>JAFBAJ010000522.1 GCA_019247865.1 Acidobacteriota bacterium | reverse complement strand
TGAAGCTGACGGTCATGCTGTCGAGCCACCTGCTCAACGAGGTCGAGCAGCTCTGCAATCGCATCGCCATCATTGACAGAGGCCGCCTGCTGTACGAGGGCTCGCTTGAAAAACTGATCGCCGCGGAGAAGCTCGTCCGGCTGAGGGTCGACCGCACAGAGGAAGCCTACGCGCTGCTCTCCGGCGAAGAGTCTCTGGAGGTGTTGCGCAACGGCGACCGCGCGCTCTACGTGCGTCTGACGGACGAGCAGATTCCGCACGTCAACGCGCGGCTGGTCGCGCGCGGGATACTTGTTTCGGAGCTGACGCCGCAACGCGAGACGCTGGAAGAGGTCTTTCTGCGATTGACAAAGTAGCGGAGCAGGTTCAAAAACCATCTCAGGCAAAGGCGCGAAGACGCGAAGGAAGAGAAGCTTGCTTCCCTTTGCGCCTTTGCGTGAGATTTTCCGGATGCTTTATTATTTGTGATTATGAAGAAACTGCGTTGGCTGATTCTGCTGCTCCTGTTCCCTCTCGTCATCCCGATCTCTTCCATGCGCGGCACGCAGAAACCCGCTCCGCCCGCGCGACCTTTGCCCGCGAACACAGTCCATGATGTGCACTCCTACTCCAACCCGCAGGAAGTCCGTGTGCGGCATGTAGACCTCAACCTGCACGTGGAGTTCGAGCCTAAAGTTTTCAGCGGCAGCGCGACGCTGACTCTGGAGCGTGTTTCCAAAGACAGAGCGGCCAGGCTGATTCTGGACACGCGCGCTCTGAACATCACGCACGTGTGGGCTTCGTCCAACGGCCAGAGTTTCACCCCGACGCCTTATACGCTCGGCGCGTCGGATGCGATTCTCGGCGCACCGCTCACCATCGACCTGCCCGATGACGCGACGACGGTGAAGGTTCAGTACTACACCAGTCCCGGCGCTTCCGGGGTGCAATGGCTTGAGCCCGCACAGACCGCCGGGAAAAAGTTTCCTTTCGTCTACACACAGTCCGAGGCGATTCACGCGCGGAGCTGGATTCCACTGCAGGACACGCCCGGCGTGCGCGTCACGTACTCCGCGTACATACGCACGCCGCCCAACCTGATGGCAGTGATGAGCGCCGAGCATCTCGAAAGCAGCAAAGGCGAGTATCGCTTTCAGATGCGACAGGCGATTCCCTCTTACCTGATCGCGCTCGCGGTGGGCGACCTGCGCTTCAAGCCGCTGGGCAAGCGGACGGGCATCTACGCCGAGCCGCCGGTCATCGCGAAAGCCGCGTTCGAGTTCGCAGACACGGAGAAGATGGTCGAAACGACCGAGCGCCTTTACGGCCCTTATCGTTGGGGGCGTTACGACATCCTCGTGCTGCCGCCGAGCTTTCCCTACGGCGGGATGGAGAACCCGCGCCTGACCTTCGCCACTCCGACCGTGCTGGCCGGAGACCGAAGCCTCGTCTCCCTGGTCGCGCACGAGCTGGCGCACTCCTGGTCCGGCAATCTCGTGACCAACGCGACGTGGAGCGACTTCTGGCTCAACGAAGGCTTCACGACCTACATCGAGCGACGCATCATCGAGGCGCTCTATGGGCGCGAGCGAGCCGAGATGGAGGCCACGCTCGGCCGCCGCGATCTGGAAGAGGAGATGGCCGAGCTGGATGAGCGGGACGAGATACTGCACATCGACCTCAACGGACGCGACCCGGACGCGGGCTCGACCGGCGTGCCGTACGAGAAGGGAGTGCTCTTCCTGCGCTCGCTGGAAGAGACGTTCGGGCGCGCGAACTTCGATAAGTTTCTGCGCGGCTACTTCGCGCACTTCGCTTTCCAGAGCATCACGACCGCGGACTTCGCAGCCTATCTGAAACAGCATCTCTTTCAGCAATCGACGGCGCTCGCCGCGCGCATCCCGCTCGAAGAATGGTTAGAGCGGCCGGGCCTGCCCGCCTCCGCGCCGCAGCCTAAGGCCGTCGCCTTCGCGCGCGTCGAGCAGCAGGCCCATTTCTGGGCGGAGAAGAAGCTCACGCTCAAACAATTTACGACCGCACGCTGGTCGACGCAGGAATGGCTGCGCTTTCTGCAAAGCCTGCCGGACGAGCTTGGCGCGGCGCGCATGGCGGAGCTGGACGAGGCTTTTCATCTGACGCAGTCCGGCAATTCCGAGATCGCTTTTCAGTGGCTCCTGATGGCGATTCGCAATCGCTATGAGGCGGCGTATCCGCGTCTCGAAGATTTTCTGACGACCATCGGGCGTCGCAAATTTCTGAAACCGCTCTACGAAGAGCTGGTCAAGACGCCTTCGGGACGCGAGCGCGCGCAGGCCATCTAT
>JAFBAJ010000768.1 GCA_019247865.1 Acidobacteriota bacterium | reverse complement strand
GCTTTTTGCGCCCGCCGCGCAACAGCTCCGCCAGCGCGCGCAGGTCTTCGAGCGGATTCACGGAAGTCCCCGTGTCGATCACGACGCGATCCGACGCACGCCAAAGCTCCCTGAAAGTCTCTTCCTCAAAGTGCAGCCCGGCGTGCCACCACAAAAAGACGGGCAGGTCGGAGACGAGCAGCGGAACGCTCGCGCTCGGCAGCTCGACTATGAAGCGCCCCGAAGCGCTGAGCGTGACCTGCTCGCAACAGAGATGCCGCCCGCCCGCGCCCTCCTCCAGTTGGCAGCGCGAGGAGACGTGCATCTCTATATCGTGCTCAGCGCCCGCAGCGTCCGCGATGAGCAGCAGTGCGCGGCACGGATGCACGGCCGCCACACGCATCAACATCTCGTCCACCTCGCGCGCAGTCTCCTCGCCCGTGACATAGACCATCAGGTTCATCACGCGCGCGCGCAGCATCGCGCCCTCTTCGTCCTTCCCGGCACCCGCCCTCTGCATCCACAACTCGTTCAGCTCGCGCTCGACCGCCTGCACGTCGAGCGTGGCATCGACCGGAATCCTCTGCGTGTTGGATGAAGTTGTTTCTTGCATCTCAGTTGATGACAGCTCAGCTTTCAAAAATTTCAGATCCTGCGCCACTCGCGGCCGTCGCGCTCGATCAGCTCGTTGGCGCTCTGCGGGCCGGGCGTGCCCGCCGCGTAGTTCGGAAAATCCTTCGCGGGCTCGGCCCAGGCTTCGAGGATGGGCGTGACGATCTCCCAGCCGCGCTCGGTCATGTCGCGCCGCGCGTAGAGCGTCGAGTCGCCGAGCAGGCAATCGAGCAGGAGCCGCTCGTACGCTTCGGGCGGTTCGACGCCGAAGGAAGAGCCGTAGCGGAAATCCATGTTGACCCAGCGGATACGCGTCGCCTGTCCCGGCAGCTTCGCGCCGAAGCGCAAAGTGATGCCCTCGTTCGGCTGAATCCTGACGACCAGCACGTTCGGCTCCAATGGCGAATCCGTCTCGGTAAAGAGACGATGCGGCACGTCCTTAAATTGAATGGCGATCTCGGTCACGCGGCGCGGCAGGCGTTTGCCGGAGCGCAGGTAGAAGGGCACGCCCGCCCAGCGCCAGTTGTCGAAATAGAGCTTTAAGGCCGCGAAGGTTTCGGTCGAAGACTCAGGGTTGACGCCCGGCTCTTCCCTGTAGCCCGCGACCTTTTCGCCGAGCACATAGCCCGGCCCGTACTGCCCGCGCACAGCGACCTCATTGACATGCTCCGGCGCGATGGCGCGCACGGCCATCATCGCTTTGATCTTCTCGTCGCGCACGCCGTTCGCGCTCAGCGACGCGGGCGGCTCCATCGCGATCAGCGAGGTCACCTGAAAGACGTGGTTCTGGATCATGTCGCGCACCAGGCCCGTCTCTTCGTAATAAGCGCCGCGCCCTTCGACGCCGATGGCCTCCGCGTTGGTGATCTGCACGTGGTCTATGTACTGCCTGTTCCACAAGGGCTCGAAGATGCTGTTGGCGAAGCGAAAGACGAGGAGGTTCTGGACGGTCTCTTTGCCCAGATAGTGGTCGATGCGATAGACCTGCTCCTCTTTGAAGACGGCGGCCAGCTCCGCGTTCAACTTGCGTGCGCTCTCCAGGTCGTGTCCGAATGGCTTCTCGATGATGATGCGCGTCCAGCTTCCCTCTGCGGGCTGCGCGAGCTCCGCCTTGCCCAGCTCCTCTGCGATGAGGCCGAAGTAGCTCGGTGCGGTCGCCAGATAAAAGAGATGGTTGCCGCGCGTCGCGCGCTCTGCGTCGATCTCTTTGAGCGAGTCGCGCAGGGCTTCATACGAAGCGGAGTCTCTGAAATCCCCCTGCCGGTAAAAGAGGCCGCGCGCAAAGCTCTCCCAGACCTCTTCGCTGATGTTCTCAAGGTCTCCGTACTCCGCGATGGCCTCGCGCATCTGCGCCCGAAACTCCTCGTCCGAGAACTGCTGGCGCGCGACGCCGACGATGGCAAACTCCGCCGGGATCAGGCGCTCCTGCACCAGCTTGAAGAGCGCGGGCACCAGCTTGCGCTTCGTCAGATCGCCCGACGCGCCGAAGATCACAATCGAGCACGGCGGCGCGCTCCGCTCAATGCGCATCCCCGCGCGTAAAGGATTTTCTGTGGTCTCTGTCATCTCAATAAATTGTTCTCAAGCCGCAGAGCGGCATCATTAAAAGCCACATCGCGGCGCTGTGAAGCGGCGCTGTGAAAAACCGCAGAGCGGGATCATTAAAAGCCGCAAAGCGGGATCATTAGAAGCCGCAGAGCAGCATCATTACAGCCGCATCGCGTCGCCATTAAAAGCCGCAGAGCGGCGCAATGTTTATCGTCTCAACAGCCGCAGAGCGGCGGAATAATTGATAGCCGCGGAGCGGCGGCATGTTTATAGCCTCAGCGCGTCGCCATTAAAAGCTGCGGAGCAGCATCATTACAGCCGCAGAGCGGCGTCATGTTTATAGCCGCAGAGCGGCGACATGAAGAGCCGCGGAGCGGTCATGATGAAGAGCCGCAGAGCGGCGGCATGTTTATAGCCTCAAGCCGCCACCCGATTTGAAGCTCCGATAGGAGCGACATATTCCGCTCCTGACGGAGCTCCATTGAGAGAGATTGGACGGGCTATAAATATCCAGCTCCTACGGAGCTGCGAAAACATCTCGCTCCTCCAGAGCTTCTAAAACATCTCGCTCCTCCAGAGCTTCTAAAACATCTCGCTCCTACGGAGGTTCTAAAACAACTTGCTCCTGATGGAGGGTGAAAACATCTCGCTCCTGACGGAGCTGCGACCTGTGGCTTTCAAACAACTTCTCAGACCCAGGCTCTATTCCCAGTCCGTGTGAATCGCGCCCAGCTCGGGCTTGTCGATTCGTTCGTAGGTGTGCGCGCCGAAGAAGTCGCGCTGTGCCTGCGTCAGGTTCTGCGGCAGGTTGGCGGTG
>JAFBAJ010000710.1 GCA_019247865.1 Acidobacteriota bacterium | reverse complement strand
GTCGGACGTTATAGAGATCAAGGCGTGCTCGGTTTCCACGACCTGCGCACGCGCCGCTCAGGCTCGCAGAAGTTCATCGACCTGCATCTCGAAGTCGAACGCGACCAGCGCCTCGAAGAAGCGCACGACCTCACCGTGAGGGTGCTGCGGGAGATCGAGGCCGAAATCCCACGCGCGCGCGTTCAGATTCACACAGACCCGGCGGGGTGAACTAGACGATGAACGCCAGCCGATGAACGAAGAAGTGTAAGCTGCACGTTGTCGAAACCGGACGAAGCAGTTGCAGCCGACATCGGACCACCGGCAACTGACAACGCTCAGCTTTTTATTCCGCGCTCATCGTCCGCTTTTTACGCCGATTTGACGGCCCGAACGCCCGCGCTCTGTTCAGTCTCGGCGAGTCGTTTGAGTTCGTAGAGCTTCATCAATGCTTCGACGGGCGAGAGCGAGTTCGGGTCTGTCTCCTGAAGCGCGCGGATGATTTCGGCGAGGCGTGTTGAGGGATGCGCGGGGCGCTCCGTTGCGCTCTCTGTTGGAGAAGTCGCATGCCCGCGCGGCCCCGTGTTTTCGTATTCGACGAGCAGTTGCTCGGCGCGACGGACGACCGGGCGCGGGAGGCCCGCGAGCTTGGCCGCGTAAACACCGTAGCTCTTGGACGCGCTGCCGTGTTTGAGCTTGTAAAGAAAGACGAGATCGCTTCCCTGCTCGGCAATCTCGACGTAGAGATTTTCGATGCGCGGGAGAATCGCGGCCAGCTCAGTCAGCTCGTGATAGTGTGTGGCGAAGAGCGTTTTGGAGCGAAGCTGCGGGTGATTGTGAATGTATTCGATGACGGCGCGGGCAACCGCAAGGCCGTCATAAGTCGAAGTCCCGCGACCGAGTTCGTCGAGCAGAATCAGCGAGCGCGGCGTCGCGTGATGAAGTATCTGCGCCGTCTCAATCATCTCCGTCATGAAGGTTGACTCGCCGCTCCCGATGCGGTCGTAGAGGCCGATGCGAGTAAATATGCGATCACAGAGTCCGATCACGGCAGCCGTCGCCGGCACAAAGCTTCCCGTTTGCGCGAGCAGGACGATGAGCGCAGTTTGACGCAAATAGGTTGACTTGCCGGACATATTCGGTCCGGTAATCAAAGCGATCTGCGCGTCCGCTGCGCCGCTCAGTTCCGTATCGTTCGGAACAAACGCATCGGGCTCGACCATCTGTTCGAGGACGGGATGACGGCCTGCTTTGATTGAGAGCAGCGTCGTGTCGTTGACGACCGGGCGCGTGTAATTCTTGAGTTCGGCGATTTCTGCGAGTGATGCGATGCTGTCGAGATAAGCGATTGACGCAGCCGCCGCGAGCATCTCTTCGCGGCTCTTGCAGACCTCCGCGCAGACGCGCCGAAACAAGCTCGACTCCAATTCTGTAATGCGTTCCTGCGCGTTGAGGACAAGCGATTCGTATTCCTTGAGTTCGAGCGTGACGAAGCGTTCGGCGTTGGCGAGCGTTTGCTTGTGCGTGTAGTTCGCCGGAATCAAGTGCAGGTTCGCGCGCGTCACCTCGATGAAATAACCGAAGACTTTGTTATAGCCGACGCGCAAGCTTTTGATGCCCGTGCGCGTGCGCTCGCGCTGTTCCATCTCTGCGAGATAAGTTTTGCCTTCGCGCAGGAGCGTGCGCAACTGGTCCAATTCCTGCGAATAACCCTCGCGAATCAAGCCTTTCTGTTCCGCACGCGTCGGCAGTTCATCGCTGATGCTGCGGCGAATCAACGCGGCGGCTTCATCGCAGGCAGGCAACGCGTCGAGCGTCTGGCCGAAGCGCGTGGTATCCCTGTGCAGCACGGCGCGGACGCGCGGAATCGTCTCCAGACTCTGGCCGAGCGAGAGCAAATCCGACGCCGACGCGATGCCCGAACGCGCACGCGCCGAGAGCCGCTCGATGTCTTGGATGGACTCGAAGGCGTAGCAGAGTTCGGCGCGGTCCTTCGGATGCGAGACGAGCCATGCGATATGTTCCTGCCGCCGGATGATCTCCGCCACATCGAGCAGGGGCTGCCTGAGCCAGCGCCTGAGCAGCCTTCCGCCCATCGCCGTGCGCGTCTGATCGAGAGTCGAGAGCAGCGTCGGCGTGTTTGCGCCGCTCTCGAAGATTTCCAGACTGCGCACGGTCTGCGCGTCGAGCGTCATGAAATTTTCGGTGTGATAGCTGGTCAGCCGCATCAACTGCTCGGCCGAGGCGGTTTGAGTCTCGCTGAGGTAAAAGATGATCGCGGCGGCGGCGGCTGTGGCAAACGGCCATTTCGTCAAGCCGAAGGGTGCGAGCGTGCGCGCATGAAAATGCCTGAGCAATGTGCGGCGCGCATTTTCAAGCTCGAACACGGATTCGTCGAGGCACGTCAGGAAGCCGGGCAGCGCGTCGCTGTCGGCTTC
>JAFBAJ010000660.1 GCA_019247865.1 Acidobacteriota bacterium | reverse complement strand
CGACGTTCGGCGCGACGTGCGCGACATCCTCGACCGAAGGGCAGGAGGCTTTGATGGCTTCCGCGTCGCCGATCGTCAGCGGCTTGCGCGTGCGCTCCGAGCGATCTTCCGGGCCGAAGCCGGTCGAGAGATGAAAGGCATAGATGTTGTTCGTCCCATACTCTTCGATCATGGCGACGATGTTCTGCCGGAGTCCGGTCAGGATCGAAGCGATGACAATCGCCGTCATCACGCCGATGACGATGCCGAGCACCGTCAGAAAGCTGCGAAACTTGTGCGAGCGCACGCTGTCGAGCGCCATCTTCAAAGTCTCGTGGGGAATGAAACGTGGGAATCTCATAAAAAAATGTGCTTAGGTCTTTGTCCTTTGGTCTTTGCACGCGACTCAGCATTGAAGGCTAAAACTCAACCTTAGTCAGAGATCAAAGAACAAAGACCAAAGGACAAAGACCAATCTCTTAAGTGTTCTGCGTCAGGGCGACGATCGGGTCGAGCCGCGCGGCCTTGAAGGCCGGGTAGATGCCGGCGATGATGCCGATCACGCTCGATACAGCGATAGCCATGAAAACGTAGCCGATGGTGATCGTCATGGTGATCTCCGCCAGCGTCGTGATGAGCCAGCAGATGCCCGCCGCGAGCAGCAGCCCGAGGATTCCGCCGCACGCGCAGAGCATCGCCGATTCGATCAGGAACTGCATCAGAATCTGCTTTTTGGTCGCGCCGACGGCCTTGCGCAAACCGACCTCGAACGTCCTTTCGGTGACGGAGACGAGCATGATGTTCATCACGACGATGCCGCCGACGACGAGCGTGATGAGCGTGATGGGCACGACGACCGCCGCGATGCCGCCCGTGAACTGGTCTATCTGCTTGTTCAGGTCTTCGACGTTGACCAGACCGAAATCGTCCTCTTCGTTTCCCTTGAGCTTATGCTTATTGCGCATCGCGAGGCGCGCGTCCTCGATCGTCGCCTGAAAGTTCTCGCGGTTCTTCGCCTTGCCGTGAATCTGCAGACCGGAGGCGCGGCTGAAAATCTGCTGGTGCGTCGTGAGCGGGATATAGATGTGGCGGTCGAAGGAGTCGCCGAAGAAGGAGCCGCGCTTCTCCTCTATGCCGACGACACGCATCGGCAGGCCGCGCACCTTCAACTCCTGGCCGATGGCGTTCCTCCCCGGAAAGAATTTCTCCTTGATGTCCGCGCCGAGCACGCAGACCATCGCCGAGCGCTGCACTTCGTCGGGCGTGATGTAGCGGCCTTCTTCAATCGTCTTGTCTTCGATCTCAGCCATGTTGGCCGTCACGCCGAAGACCTGCGCCGAAGGAAACTCGATGCCGTCCTGGCTGAGGTCCGTCTGCGCGTTGACCTGCGCCCCGATCTCCGCGCAGGAATGGCAGTTCTCCTTGACCCACTCGTAATCGTCCCACTGGAGCCGCTTGTTGCGTCGATTCATCTTCTCGAACTCCTCGTCCGAGAGATGCCCCGTCGCGGCGATCCGCGCCATCATGAAGTGATTGGCTCCGAGGACTTTCGAGACCTTGTCCACAACGTAGGTGTTGAGGCCGCTGATCGAGGCTCCGACCACCACGACCGAAGCTACGCCGATGATGATGCCGATGAGAGTCAGGAACGCGCGCAACTTATGCGCCAGAATGGATTGCAGCGCGATGCGTGCGGCGTCCAGATAAAATGAGTAGATGTATTTCATTTTGAGCAGTTGGGAAAAACTTCTTGCGCGCGCTCGCGTGTGCCGGACACCCGCTTGTACGTGGGGCAGTGCGAGAATGTTCTTATTAATTCAACTGCTCAAAAGATGTAAGGGCAGGGCTGGTCCCTGCCCGTGTCTTTCGACAATTGAGCGGGCAGGGACCAGCCCTGCCCCTACATTTCAATCGCAACTCTTTCCATTTTTTCGGAAAGCGGCTCGGTATCGGGGAACGAGCCGTGTCCGAAAAAGACATGCCGCGCCAGCGACCTGAACGGCGGCAGGCGCATGATCGCGCAGCCGACTTCGAGCAGCGCGGGCCGCGTCAAACGCGCGATGAGTCGCCGCATCCAGAGCCGCGAAGTGAACCGCGCGCGGAACGCATTACCCGAATAGGGCGCGAGCGCCAGCGGGTCGTTCGACTTGAGATAAACCTCGATGACCTGCGCCGCCAGATTCGAGAGGCGCAGGCAGGGATCCAGGCCCCCGGCCGTCAGAGGCGAGACGGCCCCCGCCGCGTCTCCGATCAGGAGCCCGCGCTCATTGGCGATGCGGCTCAGCACGCCGCCGACCGGAATCCTCCCGCCCCGCCGCTCG
>JAFBAJ010000654.1 GCA_019247865.1 Acidobacteriota bacterium | reverse complement strand
TCGGAGACCAGTGTCGAGACGGACGCGGACGAGACCGAAGCCGAGCCGTTAAAGCGCGGCTGCTCGAACGTGCCGCCGACGCGCACAGCGATGTCCGCCGCGCCCGACAGAAAGACGTTCGGCGAGAGCCCGTTCAAAGCTCTCAGGTTGAGCTTGCCGTCGATTGTCAGGCTCTGCCTGCCGCCTTCGGCGATGGCCGCCGTGCCGCCGAAGATGATGTTTGTGCCCGGCCCTGTGAACGCCGTCTTCTCGAAAAAGATTTCGTTCGACCTGAACTGCACCAGCAGCGGCGAGACGGCAGAGAGCTGTATGTCTTCGACAAAGACGTTCAGCTCCGTGAACTCCGCAGTGCCCTGCAAGCCCTCGTAGGAAAAGTTCCGGTCTTCGTCTACGAGGTTGCCCTTGAAGCGCAGGGAGCCGGTCGCGCGCCCGGTCACACGGACGCTTTCGGGCGGCAGGAACGCGGCGAAGAGCGGCGTCAAATCGGCTCCCGACAGCGTGGTCTCAATCGTCGCCGGAAGATTCGGGTCGGCGAGATTGACGTTCGCGATGACTTGCTGCGGCTGGCCGAGCAGCCCGGTCGTAAAGGTCACGTTGAGCTGCTTGTTCTCAGTGCGTCCGACGAGCGTCAACTCTCCGGCGGGCTTGCCGTTGATCGTCACGTCGCGCCCGGTGCCGTCGAACGTAACCTGATAGGTCGAAAAGTCCGTGAAGGTGCCGGAGGCTTTGGCGTTGAGATTGGCCGTGCCCGCGAGACGCGGAAGGTTGCCGCGATTTCCGGCGAGCGCGCGCAACCGTTCGAGCTGTATGTTCTCGCCGCGCGCGTCCAGATTGAAGGTGTTCGTCACCGTATCATACGTTCCGTTGGCGGTGATGAGTCCGGCATCGAAATTGGCTTTGACGCTCTCGATGTTGACGGTCGAGCCGCTGAAGGTCGCGCGGGCGACGATGCTCTCGAAAGGCTCGCCGCTGAATGAGCCTTTGCCGAAAGTAAGGTCGGCGTTGCCGCTCATCGCGTCGGGCAGTCCTTTGAGGCTCACATGGCCCGAGAGGTCGTTCGACTCAAACGCGGCGAGCTGCGCACGCGTTTTGTTGGTGAGGAACGGCACGACCGCGATCAGATTGCCGCCGTTGGCGTGATCCAAAGTTGCTTCCAGCGAGGCGTTATCCGTCCCCGTGCGCGGAGCGCTCAAAGAGAACTGCACGCCGCCGCCGTCCCTTTCGGTCAGTCGTCCTTCGGGAATGTTGATGACTTCGGGCGTGACGTTGAGCCTTGCGCTCAGCGAGCCCAGATCGCGACCCTGCATCATGAAGGACTCGACGGAGGCCGTGCCGTCAATGCTCGGGTCTGTCAGCCGCCCACGCAGCGTGCCGTTAAAGGCGAGCTGTCCCGCCGGCTCTATCCCGTAGGTGTCGAGCTGATCTCCGAGCGACGGCAGAAGTCCGGACGCGACGACCACGCGCTTCAACTCCGAAGCGTCCGACGAATTGAGATTGAGCTGTAAGTCGGAATCGTCCGTCTCGAACGAGAAGCGTCCCGTCGCAGAGAGCTCACTCGCGGCAGTCTTGAGAGACGCGCGCTCGATGTTAAAGACGCCGCGCGTCGCATTGAGCGCGACTTCGCCGTTGAGCGGCGTGCGCCCGCTCGCTTGCGTTCCGGCCTCGGCCGTGAACTGCGCGTTCACACGGCCGCTCGCAAACTTGAGATTCGTGCCCGGAAAGGACAGGTCCACGCTGCCGTTCGTCGCGCCCGCGAGCGGCACGACGTGTCCCGACACGAGCGCGAGCAGCTTGCCGATGTCGAGGTTATCGAAGTCCGCTGCGACGCGTGATGCGCCGCGCGCATTCGTGCTCAGGACGGCGCTGCCCTTCGCGCTCCCGTCCATGACGGCCGCGTCAAAGTTGTTAAGTTGAATCTGATTGTTCGTCGCCACCACAGCGGCGCGCGCCGCGCCCAGATTGACCTGCCCGAGCACGCCGCCGCCGAGACTCAGATCGCCCGTCACGCGATAGCGCCCGGCGGGCTCCAGCGTGAAAGTAGGACGCGCCACTTTCACGTTATCGAGATGCCCGCCGGGATTATCCTTCGTCGCCGCGAGCGTCACCGTCCCGGCGTTGATATCGCCCGAAGAGCCGACCGCGCGGCCGCCGTGCAGCGAGAGCCGGACGCCCGCGATATTGAGGCTCCCGATCTGCGCGCCTGACCCGACGAGGCCGTTGATGTTCAGCTTGCCGATGGTGAGATTGGTCGTCCCGTCTTTATCAACCGCGACAACCTGGCTCGCCGTCAGGCCGTTGACGCGCGCGCCCGAAGCCGTCACGGCTCCCGCGCGAACGCTGCCCGCAGTGACGGTCGTCGTGCCCTTCTCGGAACGCACGCGCACGTCCGAAGCCTGTGCATTGGTCGCCGTCGCATCGGTCGTGCGCAAGCTCGCGGCACGCGCGTTCGGCGCGCTCGCGGTGATGACTCCTTCGCGCGATTCCGCGACCGCGTCCGAGAGGATCAGCCCCGCGATGGTCGTCCCGCCGGGCACGCGCGCGGAGGCCGCATAGAGCTCGCCGAGCCAGCGAAAGTCCGTGCCAGTGCCCATCACATTGCCGACGAGCTGCAAAGCGTTCAATTGAAAATCGCCCGCCGTCAAAAGCTCCGCGACGGCCTTTCCGTTCGCTTCATAGCTCGCGCCGTCGCCCTTCCCGCGCGCGCTCACCGTCAAAGCTTTGAGGCGCACGCCGTCCGCCGCGAGCGCGTCCGATTTGATCTCGCCGTCAACCTGATAACGCGTGCCCTCGCCGGAGATCGTGCCGTTGAAGTTGCCCGCGCCGCGAATCGTCGCGCCCGCCTGCAGGACATCCGAAGCCTGCGTCAGATCGACCGTCGAAGTGACTTGCAGGTGATAGCGAAGCGCGCGCCAATCATCCAAAGCTCCCTGCATGCGCGCCTCCGCGAGCGGCGAGCGCAAGACCAGCTCGTCGATGTCCGCGCGCGTCTGGTTGACGCGTGCGCTGAGGCTGAGACCGATGTCGTTGACCGGACGGCCTTCGTAGGTAAAGGTCGAGTTGCTGACGGTAAGGTTGACCAGGTTGGAGCGACTGTCGGCGGGCGCGCTCGGGTTCTCCGGCTGGACGGTGGCGATGATGTTGCGCGCTTCGCCTGCGATGTCGTAACGCTCGTCGCCGTAATGCACGACCGAGTTCGTGACCTTCACGCGCGCCGTCGAATAGGAGAAGAGAATACGCTGGTTGGTCTTAGGCTCAGGCAGCCGCAGGTTCGAGAAGTTCGAGCGCCCCTGCTCGTCAAACTTGACCCACATTTCGAGGCCGTCGATCTCCAGCGATTCGAGGTTGACGTTGCGGCGCAGGTTGAGCGCGTAGAGGTCTTCGATCCGCACGGTCGCCAGCATCCGGTTGATCTTGCCGAGCTGCGCGCCGGTCTGCATATCGTAGAGCTCGATCTCGCGCATCTCGACCGTGCGCGGCGAAAACTTCGTCTCGAAATGTTTGATCTCGGCGCGGATGCCGTACTCCGCGAGCGTAGTCTTGATCTGTCCTGCGACGTAGCGGTCGATGTAGCCGAGCTTGTAGGCGAAGAGGACGAGGATCACCAGCGAGACGATGATGACGGCGATGGCGAGGGTCGCGATGAAAGCGTTGCGGCGCGTCAGAAAGCGGCGGCGGCGTCCCTGCGGCGTCGTCGGCTGAGGGCGATTCGCGTCGCTCTCGGCGATCCTCTCGGCGCGCGGCGGCAGGGGCGCGTCCGTCTCCGAAGAGAGCGCCGCGGAGACCTCCGGCTCTTTGCTCTCCGGGGCATCCGGGCGTTCGTCGCGGTCATCCACAGGCATAAGTCTTTCGGGTTCGGGTCAAAAGGGAGAGCTAGATATTACACGGTAAAGAAAGTTTCCCGCAAAGGCGCTGGTGGCGCAAAGGAAGAACGCAAAGTTTTTGAATGCTGCTCGGTCCTGGCCTGCTTTTCTTTGCGCCTTTGCGGAAGAAACTTTTTCTTACCCGCCCATCTCCTTATCTGTCGTATTGAGCCGACGAGTGTCGGCCGTTTCTTTCTCGGCGGCGGCGGGCATGCCGAGCGGGACGTGGCCGATGACTTCGAGGCCGAAGCCTTCGAGCGCCGCGACCCTGGGCGGATGATTGCTCAGGAGCAGGATGCGGCGCAGCCCCAGGTCGTGCAGGATCTGCGCGCCGACGCCGTAGTCCCGGTTCGTGCCGTAGCCCGTGACGATGCTCGCCTCCTGCGCGCTCAGCTCCTCCTCCTGCATCAGTGCGTACGTCTTCAGTTGGTGTATGAGGTCTAAGTTATGTTCGCGCTGCCGCAGGTAGAGCACGACGCCACGCCCCTCGGCCGCGATCTTTTCGAGCGCCGTGTGAAGCTGAAAGCCCGTCTCGCCCACTAAGGAACCGAACATCGCAAAGGTCACGTTCTCCGTGTGCACGCGCACCAGCACGGGCTCGTCCGTCGCGACCTCGCCCATGACCATCGCCAGATGCACCTCGCCGTTCATCACGTTCTCGAAAGCGACGGCGCGGAACCGGCCGTAGACGGTCGGCAGCTCCGTTTCGGCCGCGCGCCGGACGAGCGTCTCCTTGCGCATGCGATAGCGCACGAGGTCTGCGACCGAGATGATCTTCAAGTCATGCTCGGCGGCGAACTTTTCCAGCTCCGGCAGTCGCGCCATCGTGCCGTCCTCGTTCATGATCTCGCAGATCACGCCCGCCGGATAGAGCCCGGCGATGCGCGCCATGTCCACGCTCGCTTCGGTCTGGCCCGTACGCACGAGCACGCCGCCCGTCTTGGCGCGCAAAGGGAAGATATGGCCGGGGCGCGCGAGGTCTTGCGGGCGCGTCTGTGGATCGACGGCCGTCAGGATGGTGGTCGCGCGGTCGGCCGCAGAGATGCCGGTCGTGACGCCTTTGCGCGCCTCGATGGAGACGGTGAAGGCCGTGCCGAGAAAAGAGGTGTTGTCGGCGACCTGCATCGTCAGGTGCAGCTCGTCGCAACGCTCTTCGGTGAGCGGCATGCAGATCAGGCCGCGCGCGTGCGTCGCCATGAAGTTGATGATGTCCGGCGTCACCTTCTCGGCGGCGCAGACCAGATCACCCTCGTTCTCGCGGTCTTCATCATCCACGATGATAATCATGCGGCCCTCGCTAATGTCGCGCGCGGCCTCTTCGATGGAAGCAAAAGGCATGGTTTTAATTCACTCTGATAAAGTTTCGGGAGCTTGGGCTAACAGCCACATGTTACCCGAAAGTCCCGTTTTTTGCGACGGCCATTCAAAGATTGGCCTTGGGTCTTTGGCCTTAGGTCTTTGGTGTCCGACTCGACTTGAAGGTTGAAACTCAAGCTCGAAGAGCGCACAAAGACCAAAGTCCAAAGTCCTAAGACCAGCTTTTATTGCCGCCCCGATGGCTACTTTTCAGCACATTCCGGCATCTTAAATTTTACATTTTTGACAACCGCTGGCGTAGAGCCTGCTCCGGCCAGCATGCTATACTGCCGCAACAAGCCAAGCTCCTGTGGGGGCCTGGTCGGTTGCCAGAAGGTCGGTTTTAGGAGATTTATCGCGTGAGAAACAGGTTCTTATTCGCACTCAGCTTGCTGCTCATCACAGCCTTAACGCTCCCCGCATTCATCTATGCACAACGCACGGCGCAGTCAACGTCGCCGTCGGGCACTGCGTCCGGCCCCGTCTCGACGCGGCCCGTGCGCAAGACGGCCGACGCCGAAGAGATCGAGAAGGACGTGTCGGAGGCTCTGACCGTCATTCAGGATCAGTACATCGACGGCAACAAGCTCGATTACAACGCCGTCTTCAAATCTTCGATCACGGGCATGCTGCGCTCGCTGGACCCGCACTCGAACTATTTCGACCGCGCGGAGTTCGACGAGTTTCGCACAGACCAGCGCTCGGAGTATTACGGCATCGGCGCGACCATCGGCGACCTGCGCGAGGGCGATCAGGTCAACACCTTCATCCGCGCCACCTTCGAGAACGCTCCGGCGTGGAAGGCGGGCCTGCGCTACGGCGACCGCATCCTTGAGGTTGACGGCAAGGACATGCGCGGCAAGAATTTTTACGAGGTCCGGCAGAACCTGCGCGGGCCGCGCGGCTCGGTCGTCAAGGTGACGGTCGAACGCCTCGCCTCGCACAAGGTCGAAACGGTCGAGATCACACGCGACGCCGTCCCGCAGCCTTCGATCCCGGAGTTTTATATGATTCGTCCGGGCGTCGGCTACATCGCCATGAGCGGCGGCTTTAACCTGACGACCGCAGACGAGTTTGCGAACGCGCTTGAGAATCTGCATTCGCAGGGCATGAAGCAGTTGGTCATCGACCTGCGCGGCAACGGCGGCGGCCTTTTGAGCCAGGCCGTGAAGGTGGCGAACACTTTCCTGCAACGCGGCCAGCTCATCCTGAAACAGCAGGGGCGCGTCCGCGGCAGCACGCAGCCCTACTACGCCGACAACGAGCAGCCGGACATGACGCCGCTCGTCGTCATCGTCAATCGCGGCACGGCCTCGGCTTCGGAAATTCTGACCGGCGCGCTGCAAGACCACGACCGCGCGCTCATCGTCGGCGAGACCAGCTTTGGCAAGGGGCTGGTGCAGATTCCGTTCCCGCTCGAATACGGGTCCGCACTGCTGCTGACCATCGGCAAGTACTACACGCCTTCGGGTCGCCTGATCCAGCGCGATTATTCCAACGCAGGCTTCTACGACTACTACACGAACGGCGGCATCAGCCGCGAGACGAACAAGACTCCGGTGGCTCCGACCGGGCCGGAGAGCCGCACGGACACCGGGCGCGCGGTCTACGGCGGCGGCGGCATCACGCCCGACGAGATGGTGAGCCCGCGTCTCATCTCGCCCGCGCAGCAGCGCGTGACCGATCCGGTCTTCGCTTTCGCAATGGAGCTGGCGGCGGGTCGCGTGGCCGGCTTTGACGCTTACAAAGTCCAGCGTCCGATTGACTTCGGCCGCGACCTGACGGCGACGGACTTTCCGATGACGGACACGCTCTACAAAGCCTTCAAAGATTTCGTCGCCTCGAAGCCGATTTACAAGTTCACGCCCGCGCAGCTCGACAAGGAGCGCGCCTACATCGAGCGTCAACTGCGCTACGAGTTGGTGACGGCCGCCTACGGCTCGACGACCTCGTTCCAGGTCTTCAACGCCGACGATCCGCAGATCACGAAGGCCATCGACGTGCTGCCGCGCGCCCAACAGCTCGCCGCCGCCGCACAGAACAAACGCAACCCAAGCTAAGTGGTCAGTGGTCGGTGGTCAGTGGTCAGTTAGAACAGAGTGCAAAGAGAAACGGTTGGCAGTAACTTGAATCACTGCCAACCGTTTCTCTTTGCTTTCTTCTGACCACTGACCACTGACCACCGACCACTGACCGACCACTGACCACTGACCACTATTTCCTCACGTACGTGCCATCGAAGGCGACCGTCCAGGTCTTGCCGTCGTCGGTCGAGGTCTCCCAGAACTGGCGTACGCGTTTGTCCGGGAGGTTGAAGAAGGTCAGGCGGTGGAGCGTCTTGACGTTCTGCAAGGTCTGCTCGCCGGTGTAGAGCATCTTTCCGTCTTTGTATTCGCCGAGCAGTTCGATGGAGCCGCCCTTGTCGTCTACCCAGGTCTGCTGCCACTTGCCTTTCTGTGTGTTATAAAAATTGAAGCTCTTGCCGGACAGCCCGCCGCCGCCCGTCCAGTTCTCAAAGACCACACAGTCGCCGAGGATGAGCTGCACGCTGCTGGTTCCGATCTGCTGATTGCCCTGCGTGCTGAGCACGTTCCATTCGCCGACCCAGAAATCGAACTGCCGGTTCAGCGGCTCGACCGAGCAGGGCCTGGCGTTGGCCGTCGCTTTCGAGACCAGCTCCTTAAAGCGCGCTTCGCCGCGCAGGGAAGCGAGGTCTTCATCCGTCGTCATCAACTGCGGGTTACTGAATCCGGCCTGCACAGCTTTATCCAGCCACTCGTAAGCCTTCGCCTTCTCGTTCAGACGCGCGTAAGCTCCCGCCAGATTGTACATCGCGATGAACTGCTGCGGGTTGAGCTCGACCGCGTGCTTCAGGACCTCTGCGGCGCGCTCGTACTTGCCGGTCGAGAGCAGCGCCGTGCCCCAGCGCGTCCACGCGCCCGCGTTCTGCGGCTCCAGCTTCGAGATCGCCTCGTAAGCCTTCGCCGCGTTCGTCCAGTCCTGATGCTGGAAAAAGTTGTTCGCCTCGGTCTTCATCTCCGGCGTGGCTGCCTGCTGAGCATTGGTTGTCGCGGCCTGAGATGCGAACAGCAGGCCGAGCATGAGTGTCATCATCAAACGCGTCTTCAACATCATCTTCAAAGCCTCACTTTCAGGTGTCGGCAGCGAGCCGTGTGTCGAGCTCCG
>JAFBAJ010000612.1 GCA_019247865.1 Acidobacteriota bacterium | reverse complement strand
CTCCTGCGGCAGATAGCCGAGTCCCAGGCGCGCGCGCAGGTACATCGGCAGCTTCGTCACGTCGCGGTCGGCGAGGCGAATCAGCCCGCGCTCGGGCCGCTCCAATCCAACCATCATGTAGAAGGTCGTCGTCTTGCCCGCGCCGTTCGCGCCGAGCAGCCCAACCACCTCGCCCTGCTCGACGTGCAGGCTCACATCATCCACCACGCGCCGCCGCCCGTAGGTCTTCTGCAAGTGAAAAGCGGCCAGAGCCTTCGCCGACGGAGCGTGCGCGGAAGACTCTTCGAGCTTGCGCACACGCGGCTGCACGGCGAGCGGCTCCTTCGCCTCCCGCTCCGCGATGACCAGCTCATCTGTCTGCGCGCCGCTCATAACAAATTGGTCCCGGTTCTGAAAAGCTATCTAAAAAGGCCGCTGATCGAAGCTCCGTCAGGAGCTGGACGTTTTCGAAACTCTGTCAGGAGCGAGATGCATTCGCAGCTCCGTAGGAGCAAGATCCATTCGAAGCTCCGTAGGAGCAAGATATTTATAGCCCGTCAAAATCAGCCCAAATAAGCTCCGTGAGGAGCGACATATTCCGCTCCTGACGGAGCTCAATCACGGGTGATGACTTGAGACTATAAACATGCCGCCGCTCTGCGGCTTTCCACATACCTATAAACATGCCGCCGCTTCGCGGCTTTCCACATAGCTATCAACACGCCGCCGCTTCGCGGCTTTTCCACACAGCCATCAACATTCCGCCGCTCTGCGGCTTTCCACATAGCTATCAACATTCCGCCGCTCCGCGGCTTTTTCAAACTGCTGCTAAGGCCGTTTTATCCTATGCGTCGAGCGCACGCGGCCGGACGATTGTGTGCCTCTCGGATCATCTGCTTCAACTCTACTATCGCGTAAATGAACCGTCAAACGACCCCCTTCGGAGGAGCCCTGCTCTGCGTCTTCGACGCGCGCGGGAGTGCCCGTCAGGACGACCGTCTCGTCCGCGTTGGTGTATTGCGCCCACTGTCCTGTGCCTTTGCGGCCGGGCTGCGTGAGGACGACATCACGCTGCGCGATGGTCTTTTCGACCTCGTTGGTCTCTTTCAGGAGATAGACATCCGCGACGCCGCCCGTCAGGCGGTCTGTGCCCTGCCTGATGTCCACGTTGATTTCGTAATGAAGCAGGCGATCAGTGTCGGAATAGGTCATGCGTTCGGCCGTCGCGAAAGCGGGGACGGTGCTCGTTTGTCCGGCTTCATGACGCTTGACGTTATAGAGCGCGCTCTGCACATGCCCGTCGCCCTGCATGCTCTTGCTCTCGCGTCGGAGCGTGAGCTTGTCCGCGCGAACAAAGTTGTCATCCTGCCAGGCGCGCGCGCTCCCCGTGTACACCGCGACGCCTGTGTTGTGCTCGAACTCCGCGCGGTCGGCAGTGATGTAGACGGGGCTTTTGACTTTCGAGAAAGGCGTCGCGCCGCCCGTCTGTTCCTGGCTGTAATAAGTGGTCTGCGTCTTCACGCGAGCGTTGGAGACATCGTTGCGCGTGTCCATGTCGATCTCGGTCGCTTTGATGCGCGCGCGCGAATCCCAGACGGTCGGCTCGCCGCCGCGCAGGCGCACGGTCTCGTCGCCGGAAGTATAGGAGACATTCGCGGCGTGGCCGTTCCGGTCCAGCTCATTGAATTTCGCGTCGCCCTGCGCGTCGAACCTTTCAACGTCCTGCGTCTCGCGGACAAAGACCGCCGCCATCTTTTCCGAGGTCAGCGTGCGGACGCCGCGATCGGGCGTGGGCTGCACAGGATCGATGACGGCCTTCGCGCCGCCCGTCGCGGTAAAGGTGCGCGCCAGATTTCCGGTCTCGAAGAAGTCGCAATCGAAGCGCGGCGCGGTCAGCGTGCGGCGGTCTGCGGTTGCGCTTTTCTGCACCGGGTCAATAATGAGCTCCGCGTTGCCGACCGCTTCGGCGCGTTCGAGGTCGCGCCCGGTCGTGCGCCAGTTGAGATGAACGTAGTCGGCCGTCAATTGTTTGCCGGCCGCGCGCGGATCGTTCGCGCGTGACTGCGGCGCGCTCAAAGTGATGACCGTGCGCCCGGCCGCCTTCATCTCTTTGAGGAGGCTCTTCTCGCCCTGCCGCTGAAAGAGCGTCTCCAAACCGGTCGAGCCCGAAAGCTGCATCTCGGAATCGGCGTTGAGGCTGCGGGCGCGCACGTCGCCGTTCGCCATCGCGCGCTCAAGCTTCTGATCATCATCGAGAAAGAAATCCATGTCCCTCGAATGAATCTCAGCCGAGCGTCCTTCTTCCATCGAACGCAGGTAGCTGTTGCCGCGCACCTCCAATTTCTGCAAACGCTTTTTCGCGTTGAGCGTCGTCAGGAGCTTGTCGCCGCTCATGATGTCCGCGCCCTGCTCTGCGGTCGCGCCGCCCGTAAAGTTCAGATGAAGGGAATGCTGATCGAAGGTCGATTGCGCCGCGTGGATGATGACGGGCTGCGCGCGCGGGTTGGGCTTGCCGCCCGCTTCCTTAGGAACGTCCGGAGCGATGGTGATCTGGACATTGCTGCGCAGCTCAAGCTTCTTGTTCTTCGCGTCCACCTGCGCGCCGTTCGATTGCCCGGAGACGTTCTCGCGCGTGAAGGTGATGAGCGACGCGGTCTCCGCGACCTCGCTCTTCTGATCGTAGACGATGGAGTCTGTTTGAGCTTTGAGCGCGTCGCGCGTCTCGATGTTGACGTTGCCGCTGAAGGTCACGCTGGCCTGATTCGGATCGGTCTGATCCGGAATGTAAATGGCGCGCTGCGCTGTGATCTTATCGGGCTTGTCGCCGCCCGCGGCCGGATACGCTTCGAGCTGCACGTCTTCCATCTCGTGATGGTTATCGGTGAAGGTCGTGTCTTTCGCCGCGCGCACGTAGAGGCGCAGGCGGTCGCCCTCCATGATGCGCCGCTCGTAGCCTTCGACCACGCCGACGACCTGCGTCGACAGCTCCGGCTTGCCGCCGAGCATGCGGAACGGCGTGTTGTTGCGCTGGCGATAATAAGAGATGCCGACCACGATCAGACCCGCCACCAGCAGACCCAGAGCCAGCACGCGCATCACCAAAGGCAGACGCGCGCGCAACCCGATCGCCACAGCTCTTTTTCGTCTGACTTCCTGCATATCTTAAAGTGCCACTAACAAAACCGGAATAAATTGTAGGGGCAGGGCTGGTCCCTGCCCGCTCTGCGTCTTGAACACGCGGGCAGGGACTAGCCCTGCCCCTACAATTTTAAGTCCTGCACCACCAACTGCAAACGCGTGACGCCCTGCCAGGTGTTCGGCTCGACGGTGTAAGCGAGTTCGATGCGCGCACCAGTGCGAAGCGTTCGCCCATCGAGCTTTTCGACGCCGTCCCACCAGACCGCTTCGAGCGGGCGGCCGTCATCTCCTGCGAGCCGTAATTTCAAATGCCTCTCTTTCATCACGCGCGGCTCGGCGAGAAGATGCAGATTTTTGGTCATAAAAACGGGGCGCGGA
>JAFBAJ010000588.1 GCA_019247865.1 Acidobacteriota bacterium | reverse complement strand
AGGGGCGCGAGCAGCCGAAGGCGCAGGGCCGGGAGGCCCGGACGGGTTTGACTTCAGCGGTTTTGATTTCGGCGGCTCGGACATCTTCGAGGAGTTGTTCAGTCGGGGCAGAGGCCGTGGGCGCGCACGGCGCAGCAGCCGCGGCGCGGATGTTGAAGCCGAGCTGGAACTCTCGCTCGAAGAGGCGCACAGAGGGGGACGCCGCACGCTACAGATGCAGGCGGCCGAGCCCTGCCCGACGTGCCAGGGGACGGGCGTCGTAGGCGATAACCAGGTCTGCCCGACGTGCGGCGGCACGGGGCAAGTGCTGAGGCCGAAAACGATTGAAGTGAACATTCCGGCCGGGGTGCGCGACGGCTCGACCGTGCGCCTCGCGGGACAAGGAGGCGCGGGAGCAAATGGGGCGCAGGCGGGCGACCTTTACCTGCACATACGCCTGCTCCCGCACCCGGTCTTCACGGTGCGCGGCGACGACATCGAAACCGAATTGCCAATCGCGCCGTGGGAGGCAGTGCTCGGCGCGAAAGTCGAAGTCCCGACGATTGAGGGCAGGGCCGAGGTCACTATCCCTGCGGGCGCGCAGAGCGGGCAGCGTTTGCGGCTGCGCGGGCAGGGCTTGAACAAGCGGCGCGGGGGCCGCGGAGACCTTTACGCGCGCTTGAAAATCGTCGTCCCGAAAGAGCCGAGCGAGGAGGAGCGCCGCCTCTTTGAAGAGTTGAAGCGCGTCGCGCGTTTCAACCCGCGCGCGAGGCGGACAGGAAAGTAAGGAGGAGAGAGATTATGCGACCGGCCGACTTCGATCTTGACGACTCGATGACGTGCGACGCGGTGGCGGAGATGACAGGCGCGCGGCGCTCGCTCGTCGTGCGCCTCGCGCGGGAGGGCCTGATCGAGACTGTTGAAGGTGAAAGTGATGAGCCGCTGTTGCCGCGCCGCGCCGTCGTCACCCTGCGCCGGATGCAGCGCCTCAGGCTTGACCTCGGCGTCAACTTCACGGGCGCGGCTATCATCATCGACCTGGTCGCGCGTATCGAAAAGTTGAATCGTGAGCTGGCCGATCTTAATTCATGGAGGTTCATAGCTGATGAGTAGAGAGATTAACGAGAGTCAAAGCAATAGTTCGGGGTCGGCGCTGGCGGCGGGTATGCCTGCGCCGGAATTTACGCTGCCCGCCGGGCCCGACCGGAAAGTGACGCTCGAAAATTATCGAGGGCGTCCCGTCATCCTTGCTTTTTATCCGGCGGACTGGAGTCCGGTGTGCGGCGACCAGATGGCGCTCTATAACGAAATCCTGCCTGAGTTCAAGCGTTACAACGCGGAGCTGCTGGGCATCTCCGTTGACGGCCCGTGGTGCCACCGCGCTTACCGCGAGAGCCGCAACCTGCAGTTTCCGTTGCTCGCCGACTTCGAGCCGAAAGGCGAAGTCGCCAGAGTCTACGGCGTCTATCGTGACGGGGAAGGCGTGAGCGAGCGCGCACTCTTTGTCTTAGACAATGAGGGCCGGATTAGCTGGAGCTACGTCTCGCCGATTGATGTGAATCCGGGGGCCGACGGCATCCTCGCGGCGCTCGAAAATCTATCTCGAAAGGAGACACAAGATGGTAAGTAAAATGAGTGCGCGCTTGAGCGTGCCGGTCTCGGAGCGCGACCACGTACAGGGCTCGCCCGACGCCGCCGTGACGCTGGTCGAGTACGGCGATTTCGAGTGCCCGCACTGCGGCGCGGCCCACCTGGTCGTCAAACAGATTCAGAAGACGCTCGGCGATCAACTCCGATTCGTCTTCCGCCACTTCCCGCTCGCGCAGATACACCCGCACGCAGAGCGCGCGGCCGAGGCCGCCGAAGCCGCCGGGGCGCAGGGCCGTTTCTGGCAGATGCACGACCTCCTCTTCGAGCACCAGCAGAGCTTGAGTGACAGGCATCTCCTGCTCTACGCCGAGGCCATAGACCTCGACACAGACAGGTTCGCGCGCGAGCTTGCCGAGCATGTTTATCAACCCAGGGTGCGTGAGGATTTCATGAGCGGTGTGCGGAGCGGCGTCAACGGCACGCCGACCTTTTTCATCAACGGCGCGCGCCACGACGGCCTCTATGATGTGAGCTCGCTGCTTGACGCCATCCAGCGCGCCGGGAGCGATGTCTGATGGACATCAACCGTTTGACGGAGAAAGCGCAGGAAGCCTTGCGCGCCGCGCAGAGCGAGGCGACGCGACGCGGTCATCAGCAGATAGATGTCGAGCACCTCCTGCTCGCGCTCCTGGAGCAGGACGGGGGACTGGCGCGCTCCATTCTGGACAAGGCCGGGGTGGACGCCGAAGCTGTGCGCTCGCGCGTCGAGGCCGAGCTGGCGCGGCGGCCGCAAGTCTCTTCGACGACCGGCGGGGCCGGCGAGGTATACGTCAGCGGAAGGCTCAACCGCCTCCTCGTGCAGGCGGAGACGGAAGCGCGCCAGCTCAAGGACGAATACGTCTCGGTCGAGCACATCCTGCTGGCGATGGTCGAGGACAAGTCGGGCGCGACGGGACGCATCCTGAGCGAGCTGGGGCTCGACCGCGACAAGCTGATGCAGGCTTTGAAGAGCGTGCGCGGGTCGCAGCGCGTCACTTCGCAGAACCCGGAGGCGACCTACGAGGCGCTCGAACGCTACGGCCGCGACCTGACGAAGGCCGCGGCGCAGGGGCGTCTGGACCCAGTCATCGGGCGCGACGAAGAGATTCGCCGCGTCATCCAGGTGCTCTCGCGGCGCACGAAGAACAACCCCGTCCTGATCGGCGAGCCGGGCGTGGGCAAGACCGCGATCGTCGAAGGGTTAGCCCAGCGTATCGTGCGCGGCGACGTGCCGGAGAGTCTGAAAGACCGGCGCGTCGTCGCGCTCGATATGGGCGCGCTCATCGCGGGCGCGAAGTACCGCGGCGAGTTTGAAGAGAGGTTAAAGGCCGTCCTCAAAGAGGTGCAGGAGGCAGAGGGCCAGATCATCCTCTTCATAGACGAGCTGCACACGGTCGTCGGCGCGGGCAAGACCGAGGGCTCGATGGACGCGGGCAACCTGCTGAAGCCCATGCTCGCGCGCGGCGAGCTGCACTGCATCGGGGCGACCACGCTCGACGAGTATCGCAAGTACATCGAGAAGGATGCCGCGCTCGAACGCCGGTTCCAGCCCGTCTTCGTTGACCAGCCCTCGGTCGAGGACACCATCTCTATCCTGCGCGGCCTGCGCGAACGCTACGAGATTCACCACGGCGTCCGCATCAAGGACTCTGCGCTCGTCGCCGCGGCCACGCTCTCGCACCGCTACATCACGGATCGCTTTCTGCCCGACAAGGCGATTGACCTCGTTGACGAGGCGGCAGCGCGCCTGCGCACGGAGATCGAGAGCGTGCCCGTCGAGCTGGACGAAGTGCAGCGGCGCGTCATGCAGTTGGAGATCGAGCGCGAGGCTTTGAAGAAGGAGAAGGACCGCGCCTCGAAAGAGAGACTCGAAAAACTTGAAAAAGAGCTGGCGGACTTGAAGGCGCGAGGCGACGCGCTGCGGGCACAGTGGCAGGTCGAGCGGCAGGCTGTTGACCGCCTGCGCAAGCTTCGTGAGGAGATAGATCAGACGCGCGTCGAGATCGAGCAGGCCGAGCGCGCTTACGATTTGAACCGCGCGGCGGAGCTGCGCTACGGCAAGCTGCAAGACCTGGAACGGCGACTCCAGGCTGAAGAAGAGTTGTTGTCGAAGAAGCAGGGCGCGTCGCGCCTCATCAAAGAGGAGGTGGACGAGGAGGACATCGCCGAAGTCGTCTCGCGCTGGACGGGCGTCCCCGTCTCAAGGCTGATGCAGGGCGAGGTGGAGAAATTATTACAACTCCCGGAGCACTTGCACCGGCGCGTCATCGGACAGGACGAAGCGGTCGAGGCCGTATCGGACGCAGTCGTGCGCGCCCGCTCCGGTTTGAAAGACCCGCAGCGCCCCATCGGCTCTTTCATCTTCCTCGGCCCGACGGGCGTCGGCAAGACTGAGCTGGCGCGCGCGCTCGCCGAATTCATGTTCGACGACGAGCAGGCGATGATTCGCATAGACATGTCCGAGTACATGGAGAAGCACGCCGTCGCACGCCTCATCGGAGCGCCGCCCGGCTACGTCGGCTACGAGGAAGGCGGACAACTCACGGAGGCCGTGCGGCGTCGTCCTTACAGTGTGATTCTCTTCGACGAGATCGAGAAGGCGCACCATGATGTCTTCAACGTCCTGCTGCAAATCCTGGACGACGGGCGGCTGACCGACAGCCAGGGGCGCGTCGTGGACTTCAAGAACACGGTCATCATCATGACCTCGAACATCGGCTCGCAGCGGATTCTTGAGTTCAGCGGCAGAATGGGAGACGAGGCGCACGACTTGATGCGTGAGGCCGTGCTGGTCGAGCTGCGGCATCACTTCCGGCCGGAGTTTCTGAACCGCGTTGACGAGATCGTAGTCTTCCATTCGCTCACCGAAGAAGACCTCAAACGGATTTTGGAAGTTCAGCTCCAACGCCTTCGCGCGCGTCTCAGTGAGCGCCGCATCAACATCGAGTTGACGGAAGAGGCCGCGACACACCTGGCGCGCGAAGGATATGACCCCGTCTACGGAGCGCGGCCGCTGAAGCGTGCGATTCAGAAGGAGCTGGAAACGCCCATCGGCCGCCGCCTCCTGAAAGGCGAGATACGCGACGGGCAGACAATCGTCGTGGACTGGCGCGACGGCGAGTTCACCTTTATGACCAGAGGAGTTGAAGGGGCGGAGCACGCCGAGGCCGCGAGCATGAAGTGAGCTCTGTCGTTCTGAGTAAGAGAAGGAGGAAAAGAGATGTTGGTTGTGTACAAGCATAGCTGGTGGACGCTGGCGCTCAGAGGTCTGGCCGCAGTCATCTTCGGCCTGCTGGCCTTTATTTTGCCGGGCATCACTTTAACGACGCTCATCCTGCTCTTCGGCGCTTACGCGCTCGTTGACGGCGTCTTCGCCATCGCCGCAGGGATAAAGGCGCGCGAGTCCAAACGCTGGTGGGTGCTCTTGATAGAGGGCGTCCTCGGCGTCATCGTGGGCGTCCTGACTTTCCTGATGCCCGGCATGACGGCGTTGTTCCTGCTCGGGCTGGTCGCCGCCTGGGCGATGTTGACGGGCGTAACGGAGATCGTCGCGGCGATTCAGATGCGAAAGTACATCACGAATGAATGGCTGCTGGGGCTCTCCGGCGTGGCCTCTGTGCTCTTCGGGGTGCTGCTGCTCGTCAAGCCCGGCATCGGACTGCTGACACTGGTCTGGTTAATAGGGGCTTACGTGATGGTCTTCGGCATCCTGCTGCTGGCCCTCGCCTTCAGGCTGCGGAGCCTGGAGCGTTCGACTCAGCGGATGTCGCCGAAGCCAGCTTAAGATGGGCCGCCACTCAATTCGCACGAGGAACGGAGGAAGCATGAAGAGTGCTGAGAGGTCTACGTCTGACTGCCTGCAACCGCCGGGGAGGGTCTGCTTCATACTGTCACTGCTCGCCCTGATCCTCTCGCTCGGCGCGTGCGGCGGCCAAAGCTCCTCGACGCAGCCGGCCGCCGCGCCGACTCCAATCCCGGCTGTCAAAGCCAGCCTGGCTAATGAGAGTGCGCCTGAGAGCAGCCAGGGGATATTGACTTCTTACGCCGAGGTCGTGAGCCGTGTCGCGCCCGCGGTCGTCACGATTCATTCGCAATCGCGCGTGCGCGCCCCGCAGCAGTTTCCGTTCACGGAAGATTCGTACTTCCGAGACTTCTTCGGCGAGCGCGACAACGCGCCCCCTATCCGCGCACAGCAGCGCCGGTCGGGTCTCGGCTCTGGCGTCATCGTGAGCACCGACGGCTACATCCTGACGAATCATCACGTCGTTGACGGCGCGGAAGAGATCAAGGTGGACTTGAACGACAACCGCACGCTGGACGCGAGGCTCGTCGGCTCCGACCCGCCGAGTGATCTGGCAGTGCTGAAAATAGATGTTACCGGCTTGCCCGTGCTGCCGCTGGGCGATTCGGAGCGCGTGAGAGTCGGCGACGTGGTGCTCGCCATCGGCAACCCGCTCGGCGTCGGCCAGACCGTGACGATGGGCATCATCAGCGCCAAGGGCCGGCAGACGGGACTCTCCGACGGTAGCTTTGAAGACTTCCTGCAAACGGACGCGCCGATTAATCAGGGCAACTCCGGCGGCGCGCTCGTCAGCACACGGAGCGAGCTGGTCGGCATCAACTCGCAGATTCTCTCGCCCTCAGGCGGCAGCATCGGCATCGGCTTCGCCATCCCCTCCAACATGGCGCGCCGCGTGATGGAACAGCTCATCCAGACGGGCAAGGTGCGGCGCGGGCAACTAGGCGTCGTCGCGCAAAAAGTGACCACGGACATCGCGTCACGTCTGGGGCTCAGGGAGGCGAGGGGCGTGGTCGTGGCGCAGGTGCAGCCGGGCAGCGCCGCCGCGCGGGCGGGCATCAGGCAGGGAGACGTGATTACGTCGCTCAACGGCGTCGAAATCAAAGACCCCAACAGCTTCCGCAATCAGGTGGCGAGCACGCCGCCAGGTTCGGAGATAGCCCTGACGGTGCTGCGCGACGGGCGAGAGCAACAGGTACGCGCCACGCTCGGAGAATTTACTCCTCAGATGGAGCTGGGAAGATGAGCGTTCGCCGCGCTTCTTATCTTAACGGCGAGAGCGAAAAGTTGGAGAGAGCCTGATGGATAACTTGATCAGGGAGACGTCCGTCATCTTCGAGCTGGTACTGATAGGCTTTCAGGTGCTCGTCTGGGCCTCTTTACTGGTGCTGGCTATTTTCGGCTATCAATGGATAAACCTCTCCGCGCTCAACGCGTGGAGCGCCCAGCTCTCCGTCGCGCTCGTCGGCGTCGCTTACATGTTCGGCCTGATTTTCGACAAAGCTATCAGCTCGCTCCCCTATCGCTGGATCATGGGCGGGAGCGCCCCGACCGAGACCAGCGATCTCCCAAGCCCCCTGGAAATGCGGATGGAAATACTCGCTAAAAAACCTGAGATTTTTGCTGCGCTTGAGAAGCGCATCAACCAGCACCGGCTCGTCCGATCATCCGTCATCAACTTGTCTCTGATTTCGCTCTCGGCTTTGACGTTCTTCATTACGCAGATGGGTTTCAGAGTGCGGCCCTTTCTCGTCTTTCTCTTCCTCTCCATTCTCTTCGTGGGTCTCGTACTATTTACCGGTCGTCACTCGGCAGAGACGCTCTACTTCGAGTTGAGCCGCGTGCATCAGGCAATTAGTGAATCAGACAAGATTGGTTCGGGCGAAGGAGAAAATCAATCCTCATCAAAGGAGCGACAGGTCCGAGCTGTTTGACGGGCACACCAATAGGAGGAAACTATGCAAGGTGAAATAGAACGCAGTCAGTGGAAAACTTTTCTCGACGAGTTCAGCAGGCGTAATCAACTGCGCCCCACACGCCTCGAAGTCATAGGCGAGGAGATTGGCGCGCAGGAAGAGGAGCAACTGCTTCCACTCATGGGCGTCAGCTTCGAGTCGAAAGGGAGCGCCGCAGGCAGCGTCGAAATCATCATGGGCGGAGAAACCGCCTCCGACCAGAGACACATGACTCATAACGTCCTCAACGTCACACGCATCGTGCCGCTCGTCGGCCTCAGGGAGGTTGAAGACGGCTTAGGGATTGAGGGCGAGGACGGCGTGAAAACACTGCTGCGCTTTGAGACGCTGCCTGAGCTTCCGGCGGAGACTTCCGGCGGGCGTGAGTAAGCCAGATGAATTTAAGAGAGAAGGACAGAGCTTTTCTCGTGAGAAGTGCTTCCGAAGACCTGCAAGTCGTGAGGTCCGAGGGAAGCTACCTGTTTGACGAGCGTGGCCGGAAATATATTGACTTCCTGTCGGGCTGGAACGTCGGCAACTTAGGCTGGGGCGGCAAGGAGATCAAAGCCGCGATTCGTCGGTCCACAAGTCCGGAATACGTCTACCCCTACTATCTCTATCAGCCCTGGGTCGAGCTGGCGGAACTCCTCGCGGGCCTGACGCCGGGGAAGTTAAGAAAGAGTTTCAGGGCGACTGGCGGGACCGAGGCCGTCGAGCTGGCTCTCCAGGTGGCGATGATTTACACCAGGCGGAAAGGGTTCGTCTCCGTCGAAGACAGCTACCACGGGAACTCCATCGCCACGCTCAGCTT
>JAFBAJ010000570.1 GCA_019247865.1 Acidobacteriota bacterium | reverse complement strand
AGCGCGTAAGGATTGTGCGTCTGCCCGCCGCGCCCGCTCCAGCCGCTCGTCGAATGTGTGGAGCGAAAGTTCGCCCACTCGCTGAGGTTGGTCTTGCCCAGGATGACCGCGCCCGCTTCGCTCAGACGCTGCGCGACGTGTGCATCGCGCACAGGCTTCGCTTCCAGCAACGCCAAAGAACCGGCGGTCGTCTTCATCCGGTCAGCCGTGTCTATGTTGTCTTTGATGAGCACCGGGATGCCGTGGAGCGGCCCACGCGCGCCCTTCTCTTTGCGCTCGCGGTCAAGAGCTGCGGCAATCGCCAGAGCGTTCGGGTTGGTTTCGATGACGGAGTTGAGGCCGCCGCGCTGATCCACTTCTTCGATGCGCTGCAAATATTTTTCGGTGATGGAATGCGCGGACATCCGGCCCGTCTCCATCGCCTGCTGCAATTGCGCGATGGTGACTTCATTCAGCTCGAACTCTTTTTTGCGGCGTGGAGGCATGGGCTCGCTCTTCTCCGTTCCGGCCAACGCGGAATGCGTCAGCCACAGGGCGCTCCCCAGCATGCTCGCATGCAGGAAGCCGCGCCGGTTCATCTTGATCCCGAGGGCCTTCTCGCGCTTGTCTTTGCTCATCGCGTCCTTTCATTCCAGCGTCAGCATCTCGCGTTGATAATCGATGCCGACCTTGAACTCTTTGAGGTAGTTGTAGCCGATGATGCCGTCGAGCCGCGCGCCGATGGCTCCTCCGAGCATCGTCAGAACGTCCGACACCATGACCTGCACGTCTCTCTGCGCGGCGTTTTCAATCGCCAGCGTTTCGAGCATGCCGACGGCGGCCTGCACGCTGCCGCCCGCGCCCGTCATGTCGGGGACGCTCGTGCTCTGGAGGCTGAAGCCCTGCGCCAGCTCGCCGGAGATCAGGGTCGTGGACGTGCCCGTGTCGAGCGCGAACTGGAACGGCCCCGCGCCGTTGACCAGCGCCTCAATCAGCACGAGCGGCTTGGCCGGATGCGCGATGCGAAACTTCACACGCGCACGCGCCGGAGCGCCTGACTCAAGCTCGCCTTCGGTCGCCTGATCGAGCCGTAGCATATACCGCGCGTAATCAATCGTCACGCGAAAATTTTTCAGAAAGTTATAACCGACATCGCCGTCTATCTTCGCTCCGACCGCGAGCCCGATCCTTTGCAGCTCGTCCGTGATGGCGACCTCCAAATCTTCCACCCGCGCCGCGCCGACCTCCAGCGATGCGAGCCGGCCGAGCGCGACGCGAACACGCCCGCCCGCGCCCACGCCATCTTTGTGAGCCGTCTCGGCCACGTTGAGCTGACGCGCCAGCTCCGGCGTGATGAGCGACGTGCCCGCGCCCGTATCGAGTATGAATTCAAAAGGCCCCGCGCCGCCCGCGCGGACGGTGAGCAGGATGAGCGGCTGCGCGCCCCCCGCCAGGCGGAAGCTTACTTCGTCCTGCATGGCTGCTCCTTCAAATTTTAAAGGGATGCGAAGAACCGTCTTGATACGCGCGGGTGCGGGAAAAGGTTATTCACAAAAATTTGTAGGGGCAGGGACCAGCCCTGCCCCCACAAGTTATTCGGATGCGCTACACGGTGACGGTGAACGAGTAGTGCATCTGGTTGTAGTAGACGCTGCCGCAGTTGACGATGTTGCGCTTCCACACCGTCAGCTCGATGAGGTAGCAACAGGTCACCGGGAAGACCAGCGCCGCGTTCGGGATGGTCAGGCGCATGTTGCCGCCCTTCCAGGTCGGACGGACTGCGCCCTGCGCGAGCGCGTTGGGATCGTCCGGGCCGGGCTGCACACCAGCGCCGATTCCGGTGAGGGTCGCGCCGGGAACCGTCAGCAGGTTGCGGACGTTGCCGAGGCCCCACATGATCCTCAGCTCGTAGTGATCGAGGTGGCCGTCCGGGTCGCTACAGAAGAAGTCCACCTGGAGCGGCGTGTTCGGCTGAAGATGCTCGGCCCCGCAGGGCTGCACGAGGTTGTTGCCGAGCTTCACGAGACTGATCCCGCAATCCGGCTCGGTCGTGTCGATGTGAACCGTGCCGGGCTGCTGCGGGCCGACGATGCGATTGTCTATCCTCAGCACCAGCAGATTGTTCTCCTGGTGATTGCCGCACCCGTTCAGCACCACGCCGGGATCGTTGGGGTCCGGGTCGCCGTTAGCCAGCGACTTGTAGCCTCTGACGCGGAAGTCGTAGGTGCCGTCGGGGAAGTTGCCGAACGTCTGGAGCGAAGCCAGCTCGTTGACGTTCATGAACCACGAGCGACCGCTGAAGACATTGCCCCAGTTGGCCGGGGGATGCGTCGCCTCGTAATGATGACGACTCTCGTAGACCAGCTTCGTGCCGAGCGGTTTCAGCGAGAAGCCCGGATAGAACCACTGGTTCGGCCACGGCTGCGTGGAATCGAAGTAGCCGCGCGAGAAGCCTGCCAACGCGGCGGGCGGGACTGAAGCCCAGGCGGTAGGCGGCGCAGTGTGCGGCTTGTACTCGATCTCGTAATAGTCCGACTGCGGCGAGATGCCGAGCTGTCCCCAGAGCGTGACGGCTTCGGAGAACGGGTTGTCGCGCGAGCCCGGATTGGCATAGCCGTCCGGCCCGGCCGGATGCGCGGAGTTGCCGCCGATGTTGCCGGCGATGATGCCAGGGTCGCCGCAGACTCCGGTGATGAGGGCGCAATCGCCCACCGGGTCCGGGTTGTGCGGCGGGAGGCAGCAGGCCTCTCCATTGGCCGTCAGCGTGACCGAGAGATTGGTCGGAATATCAAAGCGCGTCTGGAAGATATTCTCGTTGACGATCACTTTGTTCTGCCCGCCGCAATTCTGCGTGACGCGGAAAATGATGTCGGGCGAGCAGTCGAGCCACGGCGTCCAGGGGAACCACGGCCAGATTCTCAAACGCTCCAGCTCCGGCACTTGCGGCAGCGCTCTGAGGAGCCTGTCGCGCAGGGCCGGGATCGTGGTCGGGTCGACGACGTTGCTGGTGATCGGCCCTAAGGTGGGCGACACGGGCGATGTCGTGACGGGCAGTGTTCCGCCGAGCGCGGGCTGCGGCGGCAAAGGCTGCGGGTTCAGGGACGCGAAGTTGAACGAGACGACCGGGCTCGGCTCGGGGATCCTCGAATCCGTATTGAGCTTCATGATCGGTCGAATCTTATCCAGCAGCTGCTGGTTCAAACTCCAGCGACGGAGACGCCACCACCACCACGGCCACCAGCCGCAGCACCAACGAAACTTGATCGTGAAGTGTCCGGTGGCATCCGTGATGACAGTCGGGCCGACCTGAGACATGGATGACCACCACCAGAAGAAATCAACATCCAGCGCATGCACTTCCGCGCCCGGCACGGGGCTGCCGTCGGCGCACACGACGCGCCCCTGGATGACGAACGTCCGGCACCAGCGCAGCCACAGTCCCCACCAGATCGGCGTGACGATGATCGGCGCAAGCGCCAGCTTGTCCTTGCCCGCCCACTGGCTGGGCG
>JAFBAJ010000487.1 GCA_019247865.1 Acidobacteriota bacterium | reverse complement strand
CGCGTGATGGGAACGTTGTCCGCGGCGGTCGTCGTGAAAACCAGTGGGGTGATGGTGCTGGGAGTGATGAGCGAGGCCGCGGACACGCCTTCGCGTGCCGCCGTGCGCCCGGTGGCATTGCCTGCAATCGGGTCCAGCACGACCGAGACGCTCAACGGTCGCGGCGTTTGATTCTTCCAGTCAATTTTCGGCGTGATTCTGATCGGCGTGGTATAGAGCGCGCCGTTCGCAAATCTCTGCACGGTCAGTCCCGGCGTAAAGATGCCGATCCCGAGGCCGTTCAGTCTTCCGAAGTTGAGATTAAAGATGCCGGTCGAAGCAGCGTCGGTCGCGCCGGTGACGGTCGCGCCGCCCGGAGCAGTCGTAATATCTATCTGAATGGATCTGGGTTTCGGCTGCGCTTGAACCGCAACGCCGAGCAGCAGAGAGAGACAGAACAGGACAAGAAGACGTCTTGACGACAGCATAACCGTGAAGCTCCTCTGGGAAAGCACAGCGGTTAGGCCGAATTGCTCTTCCGCTTGCGAGATGACATCTGGGTATCATCCGGGCGGAAGAGCAATTCGGATATTGAGCTATCAAATTACTGTTAGGGGACGGTAATCTGATAGATCAAACGCGAAGACAGCGCGCCGTTGACTGCGCTCGCGCCGTTGGCATTGCTGACAAACACACCGACGTAGCGCGTGATCGCTGTTCCGTTGCTCGCCGACGAAGTGAAAATGTTCGGCACAGTGGTGCTCGGAGCTGCCACTGAGGCGGCTGCCGCGCCTTCACGCGTCGCCGAGCGGCCGGCGGCGTTGCCCGCCGTTCCATCCAGGAGGACGGAGACGCTCGCGCTGCTCGTGCTGAAACCGGAATAACGCGGCGTCAGGCTCACCGGCGAGGTGTAGAGCGCACCGCCCGCCTGGACGGCGACCGAAACGCCGGTCGCAGGCGCGCCGAGGCCCAAACCGTTGACATTGCCGAAGTCCAGACTGAAGACGCCGGTCGAGCTGTTGCCGGTCGCGCCCGTGACGGTCGCTCCGCTGGAGGCGGTCGAGATGTCGAGCTGCAAAGCCGACTCAGCGGTCGCCGTCAGGTTTAACTGCGAGCTGCTCGACGTGGAATTTTTCTGTGGGCCGAGATCGGACTGTGCCGCGGCGCTGCCGGCGAAGACCAGGAGCGCGCCCACAATCAAGAGGCACCGAAGGGAATAGTTGAAGGACATCTGGGTTAATTCTCCTATTGTTGTTGGAAGGGTTGAAGGAAATGCGAATGTTCATCCTCGGGAGGAACTCATTCGCAGGAGGGTTAAGGCGAGATTTGACTGATGATGCCGCCTTGATCGGCCAGGAAAATGTACGGCGTCGTGCCGTCCGGGCCGTGTCCCGTGGTCGCGATGGTAAAGCCAGTCGCCAGTTGCGCCTGGGTCGGCGCAGTCGGAATCATCTGGAAGGTGTAACCCTGGCGGGTCAGCGTCCTTCCAGTCATCGCTCCAATATTGTTATCGTGAAATTGATTGATCTCGCTTAAATCAGCATAACGGCCATACGACACACGAAACTGAAATTCGGTGGTCACCATCAGACGCAGGGTCGCGATGGCGTTGGCCTTCTGGGCAGCGGCCCGCGCGCCCGCGAGAGAGGGAATCGCAATCGCCGATATAATGCCGATGACTGTGACGACAATCAACAGCTCGATCAGGGAAAAGCCACGCTCTTCCGCACAAGTGAACATGGTAGATCTCCAAACTGGCTGGCACGTAATGCTCTGATTAACTGCCGAGCTAGATCCCCTGGGAAGGTTACAAAGCTGGTTCGGGATGAGCTAAAACCGTGTAAATCCTTGGCGAGAGCGGCTGTCGGTGGGCCGCATGTCAGGCAATGTAACACACTGTTTGTCGCGTTGCAACACTTTTTTGACACTTTGTGCCAATTTTTTGACACGTCTCTTCCGGCTACACCCCGGTCGTGATTTGGGCTTTCAGTGGTATGATGTGTGTAGGTCTTGTGGGAGAATCCTTTGATTTTTGCCTAAACTTCTGATAAATAATTACTTATGAGCACACCTCCAACACCGAATCCGGCCTCACCGAATACACCGAACTTCATGGTCGTCCTGCAGCGCATGCTCGGAGTATCGAGCAAGGTCAGCGACCTGCTCTTTTCTCCCGGGCGACCGCCGCAGATCGAGCTGATCGGGAAACTACAGGGTGTGCCGGTCCCTGGCCTGGAGAAGCTGACGCCGGCGCATACGGCCGGCATCGCCAAGCTCATTATCGGCAACCACCAGCAGGCGCAGGCTTCGCTGGATAAGAACGGCTCAGCCGACCTTTCGTTCAGCGCGCCGGGGCTCGCGCGCTTTCGCGTCAATATCTTTATGCAGCGCGGGACGCACGCCATCGTGATGCGCGTCATCCCTTCGCGCCCGCCGAACTGGACCGACTTCGATCTGCCGGAAGAGCTCAAGAAGGTCGCGGACATCAAGAACGGCATCGTCCTCGTGACGGGGCCGACCGGCTCCGGCAAGTCAACGACGCTGGCGGCCGTGATTGATCTGATTAACGACACGAAGTACTACCACATCGTGACCATCGAAGACCCAATCGAATTCCTGCACGCGCACAAGAACTCGACCATCCACCAGCGCGAGCTGCATTCCGACACGCCGGACTTCGCGCTCGCCCTGCGCGCGGCTCTGAGGCAGGCTCCTAAGGTCATCCTCGTCGGCGAGATGCGCGACCGCGAGACGATAGAGGTTGCGATGGAGGCGGCCGAGACAGGGCACCTGGTGCTCTCGACCCTGCACACGATCGACGCCTCGAAGACTGTGGATCGCATCATCGGCGTCTTTCCCAAGAACGAAGAGCACGTCATCCGCACGCGCGTCGCGCAGAGTTTCCGCTACATCGTCTCGCAGCGCCTGATTCCGCGCGCAGACAAACAGGGGCGTATCGCCGCCATCGAGATCCTCAAGTCAACCTCGCGCACCAAGGAGTACATCGAAAAGGGAGAGAGCGACGGCAAATCGCTGCTCGACGCGATGGAGCAGGGCGAGCTGGAAGGGATGCAGACCTTCGACGGCGTGATCGAAAACCTAATCCGCACGGGCGTCGTAACACAAGAGGACGCGCTGCCCTACGCCTCGAACCAGAACAACCTGCTGCTCAGGTTAGCGGACTTCGGCAGCGGCGGCGTGCGCGGGCAGACGCAGCCGCCGGAGCCGCCCAAGCCGGACGGCGATTCGATGCTCGATATGATCGAGAGATAAGCCGCCCGCAAAATTTCCGCCTGCTCTTTGCGTCTTTGCGCCTTTGCGAGAAAATAAATCTCACGCAAAGGCGCAAAGACGCAAAGGGGTTGAGTATTTCCGACGAAATGGATTTTTAGAAGAGACGACACTTCCGATGCAGTTGATGGATGAAAACAAGAAGGCCGCGACGCTGGACTCTTTGCCGGAGGCCGTGGCGCAGTTGGAGACGGAGATCGCCAAGGTCATCATCGGTCAGCGCGAGGTCGTCCGCCAGAGCATGATCGCCGTCGCCTGCGGCGGCCACTGCATTCTGCGCGGCGTGCCCGGACTCGCCAAGACCCTGCTCGTCAAGACGCTCGCGCAGTCCCTGCACCTGCGCTTCAATCGCGTTCAGTTCACGCCGGACCTGATGCCGTCCGACATTACCGGGACGGACATCATCGAAGAAGACCGCTCGACCGGCCACCGCGAGGCGCGCTTTATCCCTGGGCCGGTCTTCGCCAACATCGTGCTCGCGGACGAGATCAACCGCGCTCCGCCCAAGACGCAGGCC
>JAFBAJ010000436.1 GCA_019247865.1 Acidobacteriota bacterium | reverse complement strand
CGCGCGTCCGCCACTACATTCCGCAGGCGCGGCAGACGATCAAGTACCTGCGCGATTATTTTAAGGGCTACGGCGACTACTGCGCGCAGGAGGACGCCGGGAACACGGACGCCAGGCTGTTCGGCAGCCCGCGCTGGCTGTGGCGCGAAGCTCTCGTGTCAGAGATGAAGTATCGCCTGCGCCGCCGCCTCTCGTCGCCCGAAGTCTGGATCGAAGACCTCATCGCGTCGAGCCAGGCGTGGGGACAACTGCATGGATATAGGTCTTTGGCTTTTGGGCTTAGGTCTTTGCACGCGACTCAGCCTTGAATGACAAAGACCAAAGACCAAAGGCCAAAGGCCAGTAGTTAATAGTTATGACCCTGTTCGCCGGAATCTACAGTCGCCAGTCGTCGCAGCCGCTACAGTCGCTGCCCGGCGCGGTCTGCGATGAGCTGCGCCGCGCTCTCTCTCGTCATCCGTCGGACGAAGCGCGCACGTACGTTGACGAGCGCTGCTTTCTGGCGCACCTGGACATCGGAGCTTTCGGCGCAGAGGCTTGGCGGGTTGATGAAAGTAATGCTGTCACGATGCTCGCGGGCGAGCCTTTGTTTGATGAGGGCGAAGCACTGGACCTCTCGCTCCTGCATGATGATCTGCAGCGTGGAGAGTGGCAGGTGCTCAGGCGCGCGCGCGGCACTTACGCGGCGGCGCATTACGAAGCAGGGACGGGCAGGCTCTTTCTGATTTCGGATAAGCTCGGCGTGCGCCCGCTCTATTACTGGGCGGATGAGAACTACGTCATCTTTGCGACCGCGCTGCGTGTGCTCGAAAGCCTCTCGCTGATTCCGAAAGAGATGGACGTGCGCGCCGTGACGGAGATCACGGGGCTCGGCGCTCCGCTCGGCAGCCGCACGCCGTACGCCGGAATTTCTCTTTTGAAAGCGGGAGAGATGATCGAGTTCGAGGCGCGCAGGATGACCCGCCGCCAGTACTGGCGCTGGGACAAGATCGAGCCCGCGCGCGGCACTGTGGAGGAGCTGCTCTGTGCGGCGCACGATTCTTTCATGCGCGCAGTGGCCCTGCGTAATGGCGCGGACAAAACGTCTGTCGCGTATCTGAGCGGCGGGCTCGATTCGCGTTGCACGGTCGCCGCGCTGCTTGAGCTTGGCGCACGCGTGCACACTTTCAACTTCGCGCTGCCGTCCACGCTGGATTACGTTCTCGGCAACGAGTTCGCGCGCGCGGCGGACACGATTCACGAAGCTTTGCCTAAGGAGCAGGGCGATCAGACGCCGGACTATTCGGCGCTCATGGCGCGCGCGTGGGGCGCGTCGCAGATGCGGCGCGAAGAGCCGGCCGAGCGCCCTTCGCTCGTCTGGTCGGGCGAGGGCGGGAGCGTCGCTTTCGGTCACGTCCACCTGAGCCCGGAGATCGCCGCGCAGATGCGCGACGGGCGCACGGGCGAGGCCATCGAAACTTTTCTGCAGCGCGAGGGCGCGAGCGTCACGCGCAGGCTCCTGCAACCGCGCGTGAGCGACGAGTTGTCCGATGTGCTGCCGCGCGGCATCCGCGAAGAGCTGGACGAACTGCACGCAGCAGACCCCGCGCGCAGCTTCTATCTCTTCCTGCTGCTCAACGACCAGCGGCGCAAGCTCGCGGCTCATTTCGAGAACATAGACCTGCACCGGCTGGAATTTCAGCTCCCTTTCTTCGACTCCGATTTTCTGTCGCTCGTCGTCTCGCTGCCGCTCGACATCTGTCTCGGCCACAAGTTCTATGTGAAGTGGCTCCATCTCTTCGCGCCCGTCGTGACGAGCGTGGCGTGGCAGGCTTATCCGGGGCATGAGCCGTGCCCTGTGCCCGCGCCGGAGGGAGCGGCTTATCAATGGGACGACTCTTATCAAACGGAGCAGCGCGACGCGCTCAAGCGAAAGCTGCTGGAGCAGTCCGCGGAGATGATCTACGCGAGCGATTTTCCGCGCGAGATTCTGCGCCCGTATTACCTGCGGATGGCGACCTTGATCTATGGCGCGGGCTGGCGGGACTATAGTTATGTCATCCAGTCCGCCTGGAAATATTTCACCTACTGGAAACTGTGCGGCGGCAAGTACGCGCTGACCTCAAGCGCGGTCGAATAAGAGAGAGCTGAAAAAATCTTATGTGCGGGATTGCTGGATTCATCGACAGGCGGGCGAGCGTCGCGGCGCGAGAGGAGCGTGCGTCGCTGCTGGACCGCATGCTGCGCCGGATCGCGCATCGCGGGCCGGACGATCAGGGAATGTTCGTCGAAGGCACGGCCGCGCTCGGCATGCGGCGGCTCTCGATCATTGACCTCGCGGGCGGGCATCAGCCCCTCAGCGGCTGCGACCCGGCCCTGACGCTCGTCTTCAACGGCGAAATTTATAACTACCGCGAATTGCAGCGCGAGCTGGAAGCGCGCGGCCACAGCTTTCGCACGCATTCGGACACGGAGACCATCGCGCATGCTTACGAAGAGTTCGGCGCACAGTGCGTCGACTACTTGCGCGGCATGTTCGCCTTCGCCATCTGGGACGAGCGCGCGGGGCGGCTCTTCATCGCGCGCGACCGGGTCGGCAAAAAGCCGCTCTATTACACGCTGACGCCGGACGGGACGTTCGTCTTCGGCTCGGAGCTGAAGACGCTGCTCGAACATCCGTCCGTGACCAGAGAGACCAACCCGGACGCGCTCGACGCGTACCTCTCGTTCGGCTACGTGCCCGACCCGCTCTCTATCTTTCGCGGCATCGAGAAGCTCCCGCCCGGACATCATCTAACGGTTGAGGGCGGGCGCGTCCGCGTCGAGCAGTACTGGGATTTCAGTTACGAGCCGGTCGAGGAGAAAAGGGAAGAGGAGTATCTGGAGGAGCTGCGCGCGCTGCTCGATGAAGCGGTGCGTTTGCGGCTCGTGTCGGATGTTCCGCTCGGCGCGTTCCTCTCGGGCGGCGTGGATTCGAGCGCGGTCGTCGGTCTCATGTCGCGCGCCATGTCGCAGCCCGTCAAGACCTTCTCCATCGGCTTTAACGAAGACACTTATAACGAGCTCAAGTACGCGCGCGTCGCGGCCAAAGCTTTCGGCACGGAGCATCACGAGTTCATCGTCACGCCCGACATCTGCGAGATCGTGGACGAGCTGGTTTGGCATTTCGATGAGCCGTTCGCGGACTCTTCCGCGATTCCGACCTACATGGTCTCGAAGATGGCGCGCGAGTACGTGACGGTCGTGCTGTCGGGCGACGGCGGCGACGAGCTCTTCGCGGGCTACACGCGTTATGTGGTGGACCGAAAGCGAAGCGGGCTTGCGCGCCTGCCGCGCGTCGTGCGCGAGGGAGTGATGCAGCCCATCAGCCGTGGCCTGCCGCACGGCGCGTGGGGACGCAACTACCTGCGCAACGTCTCGCTCGCGCCGCTGGAACGCTACATCGACAGCATCTCGATCTTCACGGAGCTGAACAAAGGCTCGCTCTACGCCTCGGACTTCAAAGCGCGGCTCCGGGGCAACAGCGCCGGGACGGAGATGTTTCGCAAGCTGACCTCTCAGGTCAAGACGGGCGATGCGGTCGACCCGTTGCTGTATCTCGACAGCAAGACCTATCTGCCGGGCGACATCCTGACCAAAGTTGACCGGATGAGCATGGCCGTCTCGCTCGAAGCGCGCGTGCCGCTGCTCGATCACAAGCTGATAGAATTCGTGACGCGCATTCCGGCGTCTTTGAAGCTCAAGGGCCTGGAGACCAAATATATTTTCAAACGCGCCGTCGCAGACCTCGTGCCCGCGGAGATTCTGCATCGCCCCAAGCAGGGCTTCGGCGTGCCGGTCGCAGACTGGATCAACCTGCAACTGCGCGAGCGCATACATGAGACTTTGACGGAGCAGCGCACGCGCGAGCGCGGGCTCTTCGATACGCACTACGTCAACCTGCTGCTGGACGAGCACGAGCGCGGGCGGCGCGATCACTCGACGGCGCTCTGGTCGCTGCTGATGCTGGAGCTGTGGCAGCGCACTTTCGTTGACGGCGCAGGCGCGCACGGCGCGTCTGAAACTTCTAACCTGGCTTCGCTAACTATCTAAAGCGGTCTGATGAAAGAGAAGCTTCACCCAACGCTCATCAACAAGCTGGCCTGGTCGCTGCCGTGGCTGACGCGTTACCCGTTCTGGCGTGCGCGCGAGGCGGCGACGCGCGGGCAGCTTGCATCGGGCCAGCCGCAACACCTGATCGTCGTCGTCGCCAACCATTACGAGCCGGGCTGGAACGAGCAGGGGACGACGGTCGACTGGAACACGCAGCTCATGAAGGTCGAGCGCTGGTGCGAGCAGGCGCACAGCATCGGCGAGGCCGTGCGTGATACCGACGGCACTCCGTTTCGTCACACCAACTTTTATCCGGCCGAGCAATATCACCCGCGTCTGCTGCAAAGGCTCGCGGAATTGCAGGCCGCGGGCTTCGGCGAGGTCGAGGTGCACTTGCATCACGGCGTCGAAGCGCCGGACACGGAAGAGAACCTGCGCCGCGCGCTCGTGGATTTTCGGGATGCGCTGGCCGAAGAGCACAGGTGCCTTTCGCGCTTTGATGGAGACGAGCTGCCGCGCTATGCGTTCGTGCATGGCAATCTGGCGCTCGCCAATTCCGACGGCGGAAGGTTCTGCGGCGTGGATACGGAGATGCGTGTGCTGGCCGAGACGGGTTGTTACGCGGACATGACGCTGCCGTCCGCGCCGGGGCAGACGCAGGTCGCGCGCATCAACGCCATCTATCAATGCGGGCACGACCTGAACGAAGCGAGGCCGCACCGCTCCGGCCCGTCGCTGCGCGTCGGAGACGAGTCGCCGCAACTGCCTCTCATCATGCCGGGGCCGCTGGTCTTTAACTGGACGCGGCGCGTGCGCGGCCTGCCCGTCCCGCGAGTTGACGACGGCGCGCTGACCGCCAATCAACCGCTCGACCAGGCGCGGCTCGACCGCTGGCGCAGCGCACGCGTGCATGTCGAAGGACAGCCGCAGTGGCTCTTTATCAAGCTCTATTGTCACGGCTTCTACCAGTTCGACCAGCCCTCCATGATCGGCGAGCGCATGCGTCGCTTCTGGTCAGAAGCCATCGAACACGGCGAGCGCACGGGAGCATACAGGATTCATTTCGCCTCGGCGCGCGAAGCCTTCAACATCGCGCTGGCCGCCAGCGACGGACGCACGGGCGAGCCGGGCCTGTATCGTGATTATCGTCTACGGCAGATCATGCAAAGGGATTTAGCCACAGCGGACACAGAGCACACAGAGCGGGAAAAGCTCATGACCATGATTTGAGGTTTAAGTGAAGCCGAACGTACTCCATCTCATCAATAGCTTTCATCAGGGCGGCACAGAGCGGCAGGCCGTGCAGCTCGTGCGGCTGCTGCATGAGAGCGGGCGCTTTCGCGTGCACGTCGCGTGTCTCGACGCGGAGGGCGTGCTGCGTCCGTTGGTGGAGGAGTTGGGTTTGGGTGAAATAACGGAGTTTCGCCTGCGCAGCTTTTACGACCGGAACATGCTCGCGCAGTCGCGCCGCTGCGCAAAGCTCCTGCGCGAGCGCGAGATCGATGTGCTGCACACGCACGATTTTTACACGAACATCTTCGGCGCGGCGGCGTCTGCGTGTACGCGCATGCCGCTCG
>JAFBAJ010000434.1 GCA_019247865.1 Acidobacteriota bacterium | reverse complement strand
TCCTTCATCCTTCCGCCTTCATCCTTGCTCTTGACGGAGAAAATTGATGGCTCTCTTGCATAAATCCTGGCGCGTGTGCGCGCTCGCGCTGGTGCTGCTCTGCGCCTCCGGCTTTACGGAATCCTACAAGCCTGTGACGAAGAGCGGGCTGCCGAAGCGCATTCGCACGGTCGCTGTTCCGGCCTTTCAGAACAGCGCCCTGCGTTACAAGATCGAGACGCGTTTTACGGAGGCCGTGATCAAAGAGATCGTGCGGCGCGGGCACGGCCTGCGCGTGCAGGGCGACCCGGAAGGCGCGGACGCGGTGATCGACGGTGTCATCAAAGGCTTCTCTTTCTCGGGCGTCCTGCTCGACGACCAGGGGCGCGCGCGTATCTTTGAAGTGACCATCACGGCCGCCGTGACCGTGCGCGACCAGACAGAGAATCGCGTCCTCTACGACAATCAGAACTACGTCTTTCGCGGCGAGTTCGAGTTCACGAACGACCCGCGCTCCTTCTTTAACGAAGAAGACCCGGCGGTTGAGCGCATGGCGCGCAGCTTCGCCGAATCGGTCGTCTCCACTCTCGTCAACGGCTTCGGAGTGAACGAAGGCAAATGAGCACGCTCACGCGTGACGAGCTGAGACGCGCGCTCAAAGACGGACGCCTCGCGCCGCTCTACCTGCTCTACGGCGTGGAGTCTTACCTGCGCGACCGCGCCGCACGCGCCATCGCAGACGCAGCGCTGCACGATGCTCCCCTGCGCGAGTTCAACGAAACGAGCTACAGCCTGAGCAACACGGATGTCCAGCAGGCCATCGCCGCCGCAGAGCAGTTGCCGATGATGTCCGCGCGCCGCGTCGTGCGCATCTCGGATTTCGGCAAGCTGCGCGAAGCGGACGAGGAGGCGCTGCTGCGCTATCTCGCGCGCCCGGTCGAATCGAGCGTCGTCGTCTTCACTTCGGACGACCTGGACAAAAGGCGCAAGCTCTCGAAGACTCTGCTCGACGCCTGCGTGGCGGTCGAGTTCGCCGCGCTGACGGACAAAGAGCTGCTCTCGTGGGCGAAGAGCCACCTGCGCGAGCTCAAGGCGGAGGCGGACGAGAGAACCCTGGGGCAGATCGTCGCGCTGGTCGGCAGCGACGTACGCACGCTCTCGAACGAGCTGAACAAGCTGGCGACGGCCGCTCTGCCGTCAGGACGAATCACGATGGAGATGGCGGACTCGCTGGTCTTACGCTCGCGCGAGCTCTCCAATTTTGAATTGACCGATCATCTCATCGCGCGCAATCGCCGTCGCGCGCTGCAAACGCTGGAGCGTCTGCTCGATGACGGCGCGGAGCCGTTGATGCTCATCGGATTGATCGCCAGCAACTATCATCGCCTCGCGCTCGCCAAAGAGCTGATGTCGCGCGGCACGGCCAAAGAGGAGGTCTTTCGTCTCATCGCGCTGCCCTACAGCAAGCGCGAAGAGTTTCTCGCCACCGCGCGCCGCACCGAAGCAGGCGCGCTCACACGCAGCCTCCGGCGCGTCGCAGCCGCCGACGTTGCCATCAAGACCTCGCAGGCCACGCCGCGCCTGCAACTGGAAATGCTCGTCTGCGAGCTGGCCGGTTGAGCGCCGCATCTCAAACTAAAAATCGAGAGGCTGCACATCCGGCTCGACCCAGCCCTCCCGCGCCTCCGCGGAATCGAGCAGCGGCTGGCTGAAATAGGCTTTGACGAGGCGCGCATCGCAGCACTCTGCGATCAGCTCATTCGCCAGCTCTGCCAGCGCGCGTCCTTTGTCACTCCGCTCCAGAAACCGGCCGACGCGCTTCAGCCAGAAGAGCGTGATCGTCTCATGATAGACGTTCGCCTCGATGTGGTGATGTCTGATGAAGCGAAAGAGATTGTCGCGCAGCCGCTCTAAAGCCGTCCTTTCATTCGATTCCAGCAGGTAACAGAGCGCGACCGTGAGGTGTTCGCGATGATGAAATTCGTCCGGCCCGAACAGGCATGCCTCGAACTTTCGCACGACCGCTTCGACTTCCGCCGCGCTCTCGTATCGTTTCAGTTGAACAGTCATGGTTTTCATCTCTCCTCGGATTGTCGTCCTCCTGCGAGCGTGAATGCAAAAAGGCGAGGCTGGCTGAAAATGTTTTCAGCCAGCCTCGCCTGTAAGTTTTGAATTTGGAAAAAGCTACTTCGTCGTCGCTTGATTGACGCGCGTCGTCAGACGCGATTTGTAGCGTGCCGCGGCGTTGCGGTGAAGCACGCCCTTCTGCACGGCCTTGTCAATGGTGGAGATCGTTTCGGGCAGCAACGTGCCGAGCTGCTCTGCCTGGCCGCCCGCGAGCGCGCCACGCAACTTCTTGATCGAAGTGCGCAGGCGGCTGCGATTGCTGCGGTTGATATCGCGCCTCTTCTCGTTCTGGCGCACGCGCTTTTCTGCTGATTTATGATTTGGCATCTAACTCTCCGTCGAAAACTCTACTCGTAAGCTCTTGTACCGGCAGCCGACCGCGATGGGCGCTTTTTCCGCTCCAAGCACAAGCGACAAAGTATAGGTATCGGATGGGCCTCTGTCAAGGAGCGTGGCCGGGTCAAATTGCTTCCAGTCACCGAGGCTGCTCTGCATTGACACTCGCGCGCCCGCTGTAGTAGCGTCGCCTGTGTTGGATATGACCCGAACCCTCCCCAACCCTCAAACGCGCCCGCGTCGTGCGGCGCCGCATGTTCACACACAACAAGGAGACGGCTGTACCCTTTGAAGAAGATAGAACTTCCGCCCAGAGGCTTAGAGACGCTGTTCGGCGTTCACGACCAGAACATCAAATATCTGGAATCACTGCTCGACGTGCGCATCAACGCGCGCGGACAGGACTTGACGGTGGACGGCGACCCGCGGGACGTCCAGACCGTCGAGCGTATCCTCGAAGACTTCTCCGACCTCTTCCACGAAGGCAAGACCTTCACCGACAAAGAGCTGCGCGAAGCCTTCGCCCAGATCGCCGAAGACCGCGCCTATTCGCTCCGCGACTACTTTACCAAAGCGCGCTTCAACCCCGCCGGCAAGAAACAGGTCGCCCCTAAGTCGGCCATGCAGCGCCGCTACATCGAAACCATCCAGGACAAAGATGTCGTTTTCGGCATCGGTCCGGCGGGCACGGGTAAAACTTATTTGGCGGTGGCGATGGCCGTGCAGGCTCTGATGCAGAAGCAGGTAGACCGCATCGTGCTCGCGCGCCCGGCGGTCGAAGCGGGCGAAAAGCTCGGCTTCCTGCCCGGCGACCTACAGGACAAGGTTGATCCCTACCTGCGCCCGCTCTACGACGCGCTCTTCGACCTGATCGATTACGAGCGCGTCACGAAGCTCCTGGAAAAGCGCGTCATCGAAGTCGCGCCGCTGGCATTCATGCGCGGAAGAACGCTCTCGAATGCCTTCATCATTCTGGATGAAGCGCAGAACACGACGAGCGAGCAGATGAAGATGTTTCTGACGCGTATCGGTTTCGGCTCGA
>JAFBAJ010000266.1 GCA_019247865.1 Acidobacteriota bacterium | reverse complement strand
GGGTTTGAACTGGCGCGCGGACTACGTGCTGGTCATCAACGCGGAAGACACGAAGGGCGACATGCAGGGCTGGGTGACGCTGACGAACATGAGCGGCACGGGTTACGAGAACGCGCGCCTGCAGCTCGTCGCGGGCGACCTCAATCGCGTGAGCGATGACATGTTGCGGGATGAAGACGAGCGCCTCGCGGCTGTGCGCTCGGCGGACAAGAGCGCCTCGACGTTCAAGGAGAAGGCGTTCTTTGAATATCACCTCTACACGCTCGAACGCCCGGCGACGATCCGCGAGCAGGAGACAAAGCAGCTCTCTCTGCTGGAGGCGGTCAATTTCAATCTCAGCAAAGATTACGTCATCAACGGGCGACCGGACTACTATCTGAGTTACGACAATCCGGGGCAGTCGATCAAGGAGAAGGTCGGAGTCTACATGCAGTTTCGCAACAGCCAGCAGAACCGGCTCGGCGTGCCGCTGCCAGCCGGAACCGTGCGGCTCTACAAAAAGGATACGGACGGCGGCCAGCAGTTCATCGGCGAAGACCGCATTAACCACACGCCTAAGGACGAGGACGTGCGCGTCAAGGTCGGCGACGCCTTTGACATCGTGGCCGAGCGCAAGGAGCTTGATTATAAGGAACTCTCTTCGCGCCTCTACGAGTACACCTACGAGATCAAGATTCGCAATCACAAGGACGAGCCCGTCACGGTCATCGTCAACGAGCCCATCGGCGGCGATTGGGAGATGCTCTCTTCGACCTTCAAAGCGGAAAAGACGGCGGCCTTCGCCGCGCGCTTCCGCGTCCCCGTCGCCAAAGACGGCGAGGCGCGCCTCGTCTACCGCGTGCGGATCAAATATTAGCCACGGATCTTCACAGATAAACGCGGATGAAGAAATAATGTTATCTCTTCATCCGCGTTTATCTGTGTGAATCCGTGGCCGATTATTGAACTGAAAAATCGTGACGTTCGGGGCCGACGATTAAAAGTAATGCGCCGTTGACGGTCGAGATGGGGCGATGGACGCTGCCCTCCATGGCGCAGGTGTAGTCGCCCGCTTTGAGGGTTTCGTTGTTGGCGTGGACGTCGCCTTCGATGACGTAGCATTCCTCTATGCCGAGGTGGCGGTGCATAGGCATGTGTGCGCCGGGCTCCATCCGAATCAGGGTGGTCACGGTCTGTCGCTCTGCGTCTGCGAAGAGCTGCTTGAAGATGATGCCCGCGCACATCTGCTGCCATTGCCCTTCGTCCGCGCGCACGACGACATACGCCGAGTCGTCCTGCGCGTTGGCGGGAGTCGTGGGCGGCGTCTTCTCGGTCTCTGCATTGAGCCGCGCGAGAAGCTTTCCGCGCGCCTCCGGACGCGGGGCTGCATCGGGCGCGCCGTAGGCGAGCTGGCCGACGACCTCTCCGAACTCCGCCAACTCTGCTTCACAGGCTTCGCAGCCCTCTTGCAGATGCTCTTCAAAACTGCGCGCCTCATGTTGACTGAGCGCGCCGAGCGCATAGAGCGAAGCACGCTCCTGCCTCTCTTCATCCACCAGACAGTAACTCATAATCCCCTCTCGTCCTGCACGTCTCTGAGTGTCTCGCGCAGTTTCATCATGCCGAGCCGCGTGCGCGTCTTGACCGTGCCGAGCGGCTGGCTAAGTTTCGCCGCGATCTCGCTGTGGCTCATTCCACCAAAATAAGCCAGCTCGATCACCTCGCGCTGTTCGGGCGAGAGCAGGTCGAGGGCAGCCCGCACCCGTTGGCGCATCTCGGAGGCGGCGATCTCCTCCTCTATGTTCGCCGGAGCCCAGTGATCGTCTGCGTGCTCCAGCGGCTCTTCGCGCTGCGACCTCTGTTTGCCCGAACGCAAACGGTCAATGGCGCGACTGCGCGCCACGGTCGTCAGCCACGCGAGCGGGCCACCACGCCGCTCGTCATAGCTCTCGGCCTGTCGCCAGACCTGCATGTAAACATCCAGCATCACCTCTTCGGCGGTAGCCGGGTCGGACAGGATGCGCAGGACGAGACCGTACACCAGCCTGTTGGTCGCGTCATAGAGCGCGCTCATCGCCGTCTGGTCGCGTTCGGCCATGCCGCGGATGAGCGACGCCAGGTATTGTCCGCGCACGGCGGTTTCGGCTGTGCCGGGAGGCACCACAGGCGTCTCCGCCGACTCCTTATCAGTACTACGAGATGACATGGGCTATTGGATTACTTCCAAGAGAACTGACGAAAACATGCCGGATTCCGCCCTCAACGTACTATAAATCGAACTGGCGGCGCAATCCGCAGCAGAACATAGCAGCGTCCTGATTTGTTTATCTCTGCGCCAACTCTGCGACTTCTCTGCGTCTGCGGCGTTGAGCTGATGCTGCCAAACACTCAACGCCGCAGGCGCAGAGTTCACGCAGAGTGTTGAATGTTAGGACACCATCGCTAGTTTCCGAGCGGCGGATCGCTGGCGGTGGCGGTCTGTTTCTTGTTGAAGTGAATGACGCCGGTCGAATCCAGGTAGAAATAGCGGTTGCCGGTCGCGGCTGCGGCGACGCCCCCTTGCGGGTCGGCTGTGACCGCATAGGAAGGGTTCGGGCCGCCCGCATTGTTCCTGGGGAACGCGGTCATGTTAAAGACGTAGCCGCCGACGACCGGCTGCGCGCCGCTGAAGCGCACGTCGAGCATGCCCTCTTTGACCAGGTCTTCAAAGGTTCCGAACTCGCCCGTGTCGTGCGTGGCCTGATACTTGGCCTGCGCCGAGGCGATGGTGCGGAGCGCGCCGATGGCCGCGGCTTCGTTCGCGGCGGACTTACTGCCGACGGTCGTGTTCGTATAGGAATCACAGCTCGTCAGGCAGAGAAGCGCGAGGCACATGAGCCAGACCGGCACAGAACCTAAGCCGGACCCGCTTGATCTACGTCTCTGAACACACATCGTCTTGACCTTTCGTTTTAAGTGTCCTCACTGAACCGTCGCGGGCAGCAGCGAGCCCCTGCGGTCTGTCGCGATGGCCCAGCCGTCCGCGATCTGTCCGATCATGCCGTGAAAATGGATGTCCGTCCCGGACAGGACGACGATCATATCGCCCGCATGATAACGCGGGTCGGTCAGCTCAAAGCGGATGACTGTGGCCTGCCCGTTCTGTTGCTCCATCGTCTCAAACTGAAAATCATCCGTATCGTAAACCAGCGTCTGCGAATTGTTCCCGTAATTTTGCGACTCAGACATCCAGGGCTCCTCTTTTAACTTGGTATTAGGAATAAAGCGATGCGGCCGCCCTTTTGCGGCGCGGATTGGATTATATGCTGCCCTGCGTCCGCTGGCGAGGCGCGGGCGGGGAACTCCTCTTTGCCCGTGCTGTTAAAAACTGACACGCTGCTTCCAGGCTTTTGCATATAAATTTATTTAAGAGGATAATCAAGTTCACACCGCTAGAGGCCCGATGTTAAAGCGGATGCTGAACTTTTGCGTCGCTTTACTTGCGGCTTGTCGTTTTTGCCCGGAGCAGCTCCATGTCAGACTGCCCGCCTTTTAAAATCCAGTAAGGAGTCACACATGCCTCGTCCAGTCAGTCGCCGAACGCGTTCCTTCTCTCTTTTTATGAGCGTGCTGTTCATCATTTGCGTGGGATTGAATGCCAGCGAGGGCTATGCGGAAGGCTGCTCGGCCGCGAACTTCAAGGGCGCGCGCGACAATCCGGTCGCACAATCCTACTATTCGCTGGCGGCCGGGAATTTCAACGGCGACGGCAAGATCGATATCGCGGGGGCCGATTATTACGCGAACGCGGTCAAGGTTTCGTTCGGCGACGGGCAAGGCGGTTTCCTCTCGACGACCAACGTCCCGGTCGGGATGCGTCCCGTCTTCGTGGCCGCGGGCGACCTGAACAACGACGGCAAGCTCGACTTGGTGGCGTCGAACTCGATGTCGAACGACATCTCCGTGCTGCTCAATAACGGCGCGGGCGTCTTCTTTGTGACCAACTTTGCGGCGGGCGTCGGGCCGGGCAACATCGCGCTGGCGGACTTCAACGGCGACGGCAAGCTCGATGTCGCGGCGACCAACCAGACGGGCGGCGCGGTCGTGGTGCTGCTGAACGACGGGATGGGCAATCTGAATCCGCCCTCCTTCGTCTCGATGCCGGGCACTGGCCCCAAAGGCATCGTGTCCGCCGACTTCAATGGTGACGGCAAGGCCGATCTGGCGACGGCCAACAATCCGGGCGGCATTTTCGTCGTGCTCGGCACGGGGACGGGCAGCTTCGGCGCGCCTGCGATGATCTCCGGTTCAAACAGCGACGCGACCGCCCTCACGGCTGGAGACTTCACGGGCGATGGCAAGCTCGATCTGGTGGTTGCCAACTACGGCCCCAAAGAAGCCAGGGTCTATCCGGGGACGGGCAACGGCACGTTCCTGCCTTCGACCCTCTACGCGTCTGGCGGCAACCCGATTGCGGTCGAGCTGAAAGACCTCAATGCTGACAGCAAGCTTGATCTCATCATCGTCAATTATCTAGCGCCTGACGGCGCGGGCGCGCGTATCTATTTCGGCGGCATGGGCGACGTGCAGGATTATCATGTCGGCTACTATGCGCGCGCGCTCGTCGTGACGGACATCAACAGCGACGGCAGGCCGGATGTCGTGACGAGCTATAACGACCTCTACAACTCCGGCGTGTCGGTCGCGCTCAACGACGGCACGGGCCATCTCGATACAGCTTCGGCGGTCGGCGCGACAGGCTATGTGGCGCTCTACGACATCAACGGCGACGGCAAGCAGGATCTCATCGCTTCCGGCCTCAAGATCAGGCTCGGCAACGGCAACGGCACCTTCGGCGCTCCGGTCTCTTACGCGGTGGACGGTTATTTCGTGATCGGCGATTTCAATGCCGACGGCCGACCGGACATCGCCGCCGCCAACGGCATCAACATCACGGTCCTGCTCAATACGGGCGGAGCGAATTACGGCACGCCGACCAACTACAACGTCGGGGCGACGACGAGGTCGCTCGTGACCGGAGATTTCACCGGCGACGGCAAGCTCGATCTGGTGGTCACCGGATACAGCAACCGTACCGTCCGCCTCTTCACGGGCGATGGGATGGGCCATTTCCTGCTGACGAACAGCACCAACATGGGCTCGAACCCGGTGGCGATGATCGCGGCCGACTTCACGGGCGATAACAAGCTCGATGTCGTCACGGCCAACGACTGTAACTCGACCGGCGGCGAATGCAGCGGGAAGATGATTACGCTCTTCGCGGGCAACGGCAACGGCACCTTTGCCGCGCCGCTTGATCTCTTCGACGCAGACCCGCAGTCGTCCAACGGCTTTCCCGGTCTCCAGCCCCAAGTCATCGCGGCCGGAGACTTGAACCAGGACAACCGTCCGGACCTGGTCGTGGCCTCAGAACCGGACAATGCTTTCGGCGCGATGCTCGCCGCCTACAATGTCGCGGGCAACTTCCCGGAGGCCACGCTGCTGCCGTACCCGGACAATCGCGTCGTCACGATCAGCGATATTAACAACGACGGCAAAGCCGACATCGTTGCGGCCAGAGGCGCTTCCAGTAAGGAAGTCCAGATCCTGCTCAACAACGGGAGCGGGTTCGACCAGCCCGTGAGTTACACGGGTCTGGAGCAGCCGTACACGCTCGCCGTCGGAGACATCAATCTGGACGGCAAGCGCGATATCCTCGTCGGCGGCACTCCGGGCGGCATCTTCAAGATACTCAACAAGTGCGCCCTCTCGCGCAGCAAGACCACGACCGACTTCGACGGCGACGGCATCACAGACCTCTCCGTCTTCCGTCCCTCCAACGG
>JAFBAJ010000116.1 GCA_019247865.1 Acidobacteriota bacterium | reverse complement strand
AAGCCTACGTAAAACCAAGCCTCTTTGACTGTGCCATCTGCCTTTTAAGGCATCTCCGCTCGATTCAAAGAACTCTCTAGCCTTTTCCAGAATACTCAAAGCATCGTGATAGCGTCCTGTCCATATTTCAATTATCGAGTGTCGAATAAGTATTTTTGCTCTGAGGCTGACATTTCTATCTTCCTTCAAGGCATCGAATGCCTTTTCTAAAACTATCCTTGACTCATCGTATGAACCGAGCCGGAAGTAGCACATGCCAAGCTCATATTGGGACTCTGAGACTTTTGCGGGCTGATTCTGAGCCTTGAACATGCGGAGGGCTTCAAAGATCAGGTCTTTGGCTTTCTCTTGCGCGCCTGAAATGTGTTGTACGCCGCCAAGCCAGCCGGATAGAGTGCCGCATTGTAATAACACTTCGGCGGCAATCTGAGGTTTTAGCTTCTCCACTTTGGGGCGAAGCCCTACACCCTGCCACAACTCTCCTAAAGCTTCGCGTGCGATTTCATATTGTCCGATGTGTATGAACTCGGACGCCAAGCGACAGCGAAGCAAAAGCCGTTCGTTGTGAGTTAAGGAAGAGTTCTCTAGTTCTTGGAGGCGATTGTCTGTTAAATTCATGTGAGGAAAGCCTTTCTGTATGCTTGCAACTTAGTTGCTAAGATACCAAAACCGCCGCACCCGATGAAGATGCGACGGCGAAGTTGGTCAAATCCCACTAACAACGAAAGGGAAGAGTAATGAAAGCTTTTAGAGCCTTACTGCTTGTGCTGGTACTTTCCGTCTGTGCCTTTGCCGGGGATATGCCCTGTGGCAGAGATGGCGATATGCCCAACGGCAAAGATGGCGACATACCCAACGGCAAAGTCGCTGTTCCCGATGCAACAGCTGATGTAATCCTGACCGTGCTGCAAAGCGTGTTGCCTCTGCTTTAAGAGTCGCGCCAATAGACGGACGAACCGAGTTGCTGCGAACTACCGTTTAGCGACTTAATATTAGTGTGTTTACGTGAGAGTCGGAAAAGCCTCACATCCGGCAAGGGGACGCTCACAGCGCGGAAGATTAACGTTTTGCATGGTTTCTTGCAAGAACTTTTTAACAGAAGCAAGGCAAATGTGGTCGGGAGAAAAAAGTGGACATTGTGGGCATCCTTATAGGGATGTCCACAATGTCCACTTTTGATTTCGCGGTTCTAGTTGACCAGTGAAGTCTCACAGGCTTGTGCCTGAAAAGAATCAAGGATGGTCGCCGCTTGGCGCATTGTTTCAATGTTGGCGGTCAGGTAGCGGTAGGTGGTCTGTGGCTAGCAATGTCCTAAGATGCGCCCGACCATTTGAATCGGCATCTGTCCTTTGACCAGCCCGGTGGCGGCTGTGTGGCGCAAGCAATGGAGGGTTATGCCGTCTATGCCGCCGTGTTTGATGCCAGACTCTTTGCAGGCTGTCGCAAAACATTTTCGGAATACATGATGGTCAAAGACTCTGGCGTGTGGGTCTTGGTCAGAGGCTGTCCACAACTTTTGCAGTTCGTTATAGAGCCGTTGTGTCATTCCCACTTGGCGGGTTTTCAAGGACTTGGTGTTCAGAGCTTGAATCGTAATCATCCGCGTGGCAAAGCAGACATCACGACAGCGCAGTTTGACCATCTCGCCTTTGCGTGCGCCAGTGTCGAGCAAGGCGATCAGGAGTAAGCGCAGGTGAGTTCGTTGCGGGTGTTCGCAGGCTTCAAGCAGTCGCTGTTCTTCATCGAGCGTCAAGATGCGTTCGCGTTTGCGCTCGTCGGATGGAGAGGTGAGCGAGTCGCCAGACTTGAAGGGATTTTTTTAGCAGCCAGCCTTCTGCGACGCCGATGTTGAGCATCTGGCGCAAGACGACCAGTTCGCGGTTCATGGTTGCAATCGTGCGCGGGTGCTTCATGTGGGTGGGCGGCTTACAAGATGATCAAAAAAGCACGCGAGTTGCGACGGAGGAAGAAGGAAGCCTCGCGGTTGAGAAAAGAGGCGAGAGAAATATTTTTCAAAGCCAATCCGCACCTGAGAAAGCTCAAAGGGATCTAGATACATCAACGGATTCCGCTTGAGTACAGACATCTCTTTCCGGAAGCCGACCCGAATCGTCCGGCGAACCTGCAGGCACTGACCACCCTTGAGCACAGGCGCAAAGCCTCCGATCTGTGGGACGCATTTCGGAATAGTTACCGGAATGTGGAACTCGAACCGACCGCGAAAGCAGTGCAACATTATGCCGGGCTCGTTGACGCGTCGCTCAACTTGCCGTATCCGCTGTAACGCCGAAAGGCCCGCTACGTACAACATTTGCATGCAGTTAGAGCATCTACATAGATGGTCAAAAGATGAGGCTGGCGCGCGCCGGCCTCATCTGCTTTAGCCGATTTGACATTGCCTGTGCGGGCGATTAGGGTACATTTGAAAATTCCGTTTTGTCGTCATTATTTAGGATTGGATTCATGTTAAGAAGAAGTTTGATCTTGTCTGTCTTGCTCGCGTCGGCAGGACTCGTCCTGTGCTCGCCCGCGCGCGTCTCTGCGCAGGCCAACAACGACGTGGTGATGGTGCTCCCTTTTGAGAACACCTCGAACAAGCCCGAGTACAACTGGGCCGGCGAGAGCTTTGCGGACGGGCTGGCCGAGCTTTTGAACGTGCCCGGCATCCGCGTCGTCTCCAGCGACGAGCGCGAGCTGGCTTATCAGCGCCTGCGTGTGCCGCTCACGACGCTGCCTTCGCGCGCCACGACGATCAAGCTCGCGCGCGAGGCGAAGGCCACGATGGTCGTCATCGGCACGTACAATGTCACGCCCGGACAGGGCGAAACGCCAGTCTCTTTGCAGGGGCGTGCGAGCGTCATCCGCGTCAACGAAGGTCGTTTGATGGGCGAGATGATGGACGGCCGCTGGGCGACGCCGGTCTATGACTTCGGCGGCGCGTTGACGACCTTGCAGGACATGCAGGCGCGGCTCGCTTATTACATCCTCTATCAACGCGACAAGGCGCTGCCCTTCTCGCTCAATCAATTTATCCAGCAGGCGCGGAAGATCCCGCAGCTCGCCTTCGAGGCGTACATCAAAGCCAAGCTCACGAACGAGAACGATCCGACGCGCGCCATCTACCTCAAGAACGCTTTGCGTTTCTATGGGGACGCCAACGCGGGCGCGGTCTATCCACAGGCGGCCTTCGAGCTGGGCCATTTTTACTTGCGGCAGCAGGACTGGAAGAACGCCGCGGAGACCTTCTCCAGGCTTCAGAAGAGAGAGCCGCATTACGCCGAGGCGGCCTTCTATGCGGGGCTCGCTTACTGGAAACAGAACGACTACGGCC
>JAFBAJ010000094.1 GCA_019247865.1 Acidobacteriota bacterium | reverse complement strand
ACTCCGGCACCGCGTCCGCGCCCGACAGGAATTTCTCCTCGACCGGACGACAGTAGACAGATTCGCAATCGCCCTCCCTGAGCCAACCGATAAAAGCCTCGCTCGCTTTGAGCTGGCGGTAGTAGCATTCACGCGTCAAGACGGTCTGCTGAGAGAGCTTTTCCAACAGCGCCTTGTGCTCTTCCTTGCTGCCCTTGATGAGATAGAAACGCTTGCGCGCGAGCCCCTTCTCCTTTCCCCCGCTCTTCGTCCGCACACGAAGGCGCAACACGCCCGCCGCCTGCGCCTCGCTCGTCTGTGCCACAGCACAGAGCGAAGAAACGAACATCAGGCCACAGAGACACAGAGACACAGAGCACACCACGAACATCTTATTCAGCACTCTCTTCATCTTTTTTTATTCGCTCTGTGTCTCTGTGTCTCTGTGGCTAATCTCGCTTCATGGCAGCGTCGGGCTGCGCGGGAACTTGACGAAGGGCAAGCGCACGCCGCGTATGATGAGCTGATCGGCGCGGATTCCGGCCGGTGGCGCATAGCCCTGCGACCCGCCCGCCGCGATGAAATCGTCCTGGTCAATCCCGTCGCCGCTGATGCCGATGGCTCCGACGAGCGTGCCGCCCTTGTAGAGCGGGATGCTGCCCGCGAAGATTTGCAGGCCGTTGCGTATGATCTGGATGGAGGAGCAGGTGCATGGCGGACGGCCGACGAACGGACGCAGCGAACAGACGGCCGGTGGCGCAAGCAGGCTCTGTGTGATCAAGTCCAGTTGGAGGCCGACGTTGAACGGGCTCCAGTCGCCCAGCGAAGTGCTCAAGGGCGCGGCCTGCGTATTGTTGATGCCGTCCGGATAGAGCGGGCGATGCAGGAAGCCTATCGCGCGGTCGCTGTAGGCGATGCTCCCGTTGAGCGGCACGTTCTCGGCCGCGGCTCGATTGACATAGAGGCTCATCCCTGCGCCCGCGAGCCGCGCCGCAGCATCGCTTCTCGAAAAGAGAACGGCCGAGCGCGCCTTCTGCGCCGACACGTCAAAGCCGAAGACCGGCGCATCCGGCGTGCGAAAGATGCCGAGCACGTTCCCTTCCGTATCCACGACGGTGATGGAAACGCGCGCGTTGCTGCCTAAGGGCTGGCGGATGGCTGCACGCGTGATGTTCGCGGTCTGCGCCGCGTGCGAGATAATCAGGTTCACGTCGCTCGCGGTCAGCGCGGTTGCGGCCGACGGGAACGAGCTGCCGATAAAGGGAAAGAAGCGCGCGGTGACTTCGCCGTTGATGCCGCCGACCGTCGCGGCGGTAAAGGCTGACGACTGGCCGCCGCGAATCGGAAAGCCGGAGAGCACTGCGCCGGGCAGGCTGCCGAACGGAATCGTCTGCGGCGCAGGCGGGCTCGTGACGTTGCTGTATGGCAGGCGTATGCCGTCGATCAGAATGTTGTCGCCGCGAATCAGCGCGGGCGCTTCATAGCCGCGCACAGCCGAGGCCGCGATGACCTCCTCAAACGGCTGGTCAAAGTCCGCCGGGTCGCGGTCAACCGTGTAGAGCCCGTCTCCTTCGACGCCGATGCCGCCCACCGCCAGGCCGTTCTTGTAGACCGGCATCCCGCCCGCATCGCCCGAAAGTCCCAGCGGGAGTCCCGGCTTTTTGATGTCCGAACAGGGGAGCGACGAGAACTGCACGCCGTAGAGCGGCCCGCCCGCGCGGAAATCGACGCCGGGCGGAAAGTGCTCCTGAATGATAAAGCTGGCCGTGCGCGTCGTGAAGGCGTTACCCGAAGTGCTAAAGAGCGCGCCCGTCCCGGCTTTCGAGATAGCAGCGGCGAAGGCCGGAACGCTGACGCCTTCGAGGCCGCGGCCCAACGCGCCGACGCTGCGAATCTGCGTCGCAGCAGGCGCGCCCGTCATGACGAAGACTCCGAGCACGTTGCCTTCGCGATCAGTCACGGCAACGGTCACGTTGCGATTCAACTGCACCGCGGCCGAGACCGCCTGCGCGATAAGCGTCTGCACGTCCGTGGTCGTCAGCGATTGCGCGCGTGCGCCCGTTGAGCAGAGGACGAGGACGAGCAGCAGCTTCGCTGACCACGCGAGCAAACGGGCTGGCGGGAAACGCATGTACGGCCTCCCAAATGATGGTCCTGGGACTTTGGTCTTTGGTCTTTGATGTCGAGCTTAGCTTGAATCTTATTCCTCAAGCTGCGCGTCAAGTGCAAAGACCTAAGACCTAAGACCAAAAACCAAATCCGCAATCTTACTCAAGCGGCTTATGACATTTCGCGCAATCGTTCGTGCCGGGGATCTTGCCCTTGAGGTCCGGGCGCGCTTTGATCGCCGCGTCATGACAGGTATTGCAGTTCAGGTGATACGCGTTCTCGTTGTTCAGCTTGGTGGGCGTGGACTTGCCTTCGTAGGTCACGCTCGGCAGGTCTTTGCTGTCGTCGCCCGTTTGCAGGTGGCACGCGCGACAGCTCTTGACGCCGACCGCGTCCGGAGCTTTGAGCGCGTCGGCCGTCAGTGCGACCTTGCGCTCGGAAGTCTTGAGCGGCGGCTTGAGCGCGGCGGCGGGCTGGTCCGTGTGATGACACTCCACACAGGCGATGGGCGCTTTGCCGTCCACGCTGTAATTCTTCATGCTGTGCGTTTCGTGATTGAAAGCGACCTCGCCGTACTTGTCCGACTGGCTGTCTTTCGCCAGCGTGACCTGCTTCGGCAGCTCTTTCTTCGGCGCGTCATCGAGCGCGCGGCTGAACGCGGGCGCGATGACAAAGCAGGCCGCCGCCAGAAAGATGAAAGTGATGCTGTAGGGGATGATTTTTTTCATGCGGGCTGGTCTCCCATCTTTGAATAACGCTTCTGCCTGATCTTCAGGATGATCGCCAGAGCCATAAATAAACCAAGCGCACTCCATTGTGCAAACTTTTTTGGTTCGTCGGGCGCGGACTGTGGAGCGACCGTCCCGACTTTTTCGTCTTCCTGCGCGTCCGAGCTCGCCGTCGCCTTGAAGTCGAGCGGCCGCGTGCCGGGCGCGTCCGTCACCGTAAAGAACGGCCCCGCGCCGCCATTCGTGCGCAGGAGGCGCATCGTCTCCATCAAATTAAAGGGGCGCGCGCCGCGCCGTCCGAAGACGGAGACCTGATTGCCGCTCTCGTCCGCCGCGCGGTCGCGGTCGAGCGGTTTCGAGATGGCGAGCGCCTCGCCCTTCGTTTTGAAAGTGGCGATCAGGCGCGGGATGGGTCGCGGGCTGAAGCCCGAATAATTCGGCATCGTTTCCGGGTCTGTGAGCTGGAGGATTTTGAGGCCGCCTGCGCCGTCCGCGACGTAGGCGAAGAGGCTCGCGTTCGTCATCGCCACCTTGACCTGATGCGCGTCCGCCAGTTGCCCTCCGGCATTGAACATCTGTTCGAGGCGCGGCTTGTCCGGCCGCTCGACATCCACGATCGCCACGCCTGCTTTGCCCGCCGCGACGTAAGCGTACGTGCGCGCGACGTACACGTCCTGTGCGTCCGGCAGAGCGACGAAGGCATCCGCCAGGAGCTGCACTTCATCCGGCTGGTCGTTGAGGCGCGTGAGGTCGACGACCTTGAGGCCCTCTTCGTCGACGACGAAGGCGTAGCGGAACTGCACCGCCACGCTGCGCGGATGTTTGAGAGCGATGCGCCTTTCGATGAACGGATGCAGCGGGTTGTTGATGTTCACGAAGACCAGCTCGCGCGCGGTCGTGATCAAAGCGTGCGTGCCCGCGATGGTGATGTTGTTGGCGTCATTCAGGATGCCGTCCGGGTTGTAGGTCAGCGCGCGGCGCAGAAAGTTGTTGGTCGGCACGCCGTCGAGCAGCGTCGCCGCGTTGACGAGAATCAGTCCCTCGTATTTGTCCACGACGTAAAGATAAGCGTAGAGCGGATGGATCGGCTGCTCTTCATTGATGAGCGGCGTAATTTGCATCGGCGCGCTCAGATATTTTTCGTAGAGCGTTTTTGCTTCCTCCGGCGAGACGCTCCTGTAAGTTCCCTGCTCGTCCACGACCATCTTCCAGCGCGCAGGATCGACGGCCAGCGTGGACGGCGCGGCGACGGCGGTCGCGTACTTCGTGTCGACGTAAAATCTCTGCCCGTAGGGCGAGACGGGCGCGGTCGTGATGCGCTCGGAAAATCCCTTCTGGTCGATCTGTGCGATGTCATAGACGCGCAGGCCGCCCTCGCCCGCGGCGACATAAGCGTACTCGCCGCGCGCCTGCACCTGTAAGACGCGCGGATTGCCCTCGTGCTCGAAGACGGTCTTGAGCTTTCGGCCGCGCTGCTCGAACTTGCGATAGTCGTCCGGGTACGGGAGCCTGTGCAGCGTGCTGCCGATGACGGCCTGCGGCTCCGTGTGCTCCGTCACGGCGACGGCTTCGAGCGCATCAGACGCCGCGACGTAGACGTACTGCCCCATAAAGTTGACGAAGTTCGTGCCCTGCAGGAGGAGCTGCGCCAGCCACGCGTTGTTGTCGTTCGCGCGCGAGACGTGACAATCCGAACAGCCCTTCGTCTCCTTCGAGCGCACAGTGTGCGGGACATGCGTGTTGAAGGTCTGTCCACTAAAGCCTTCGGCCGATACGGTCTGCTGCTGGCTGTAGATCCATTCGCGGTTCTGGTTCTGCGAGCTGACGAGCACGGCTGAAGAGGAGCGCACGGGGGCGACGCGGTGCGACGTGACCGTGCCGTCGCGGCCGAGCATGAAGATGTCGTCACGCAGGACCTGAAAGTTATAGGTCGTGAAGTTGCGCGAGTCGCCGCCCTCGAAATGGCGGTTCGGCATCTTCCTGTTCGCCTGCATCGAGAGATGGCAGCCGAAACAGCCGGTCACCCAGGATGAGTGGCACGCGTAGCAGGTCATGTTGCTGTCGCGGTGCGCCAGCAGCTTGTCGTCCGCAGGGACATCGCCCCACGTCTCGTTGTCCGTGCGGATGGTCTTCGCGTAACGAGACTTCTCATTGTAGTCGGGCGAAGACGGGTCAATCGTGTCGGCCGTCTGCTTGACCTTCCACCAGCGCCCGGCCTTGACGATGGAGTTCTGCACGATGTCGCCCTTCCTGAGCTGCACCTCGACGCCGTTCTCGTCCCTGCGTTTGGTGTCGCGACCGATGCGCTGAAAGAGCGGAACCTGCGCGCCGTCTTTGTCACGGACGCGGATGCGCGTGAGGTCTTGTCCGACCAGCGGTTCTTTGCGGTTCTGTCGCGTCTCGGCGGCCTTGCCCGTCACGGCCTGCGCCGCCGGGCCTGAGGTGAAGAGATTCGTCTTCCCCTGGATCGAGCCGTGACAATCGATGCAGTCGATCTCGATGCCCGCGCGCGGCTCGTTATACAGAAAGCCGTTGCCGTGCGAGTCCTGCCGGAAATGGCAGTCGGCGCAATGCATCCCTTTCTCCAGATGTATGTCTTTCAGGTGGACGGCCTTGCCGAACTTGTCGGGATCGTCCGGCGCGATGACGTTATCGTCCTTGTCCAGCAGGTCGCCCTGACGATTCTTCTTGAAGACGGAGCGAAAGACCCAGCCGTGCCCGTGAAAGTCCGCGAACTGCGTGCGCTTTAACTGGCGATTGAATTCGGGCGTGCCGGTTCGATTGAGAAATTCATTGTCCGACCAGAGCCCGCGCAGCGAAGCTCCTTCGGGGTTGCGTTCGAGCTTGCGCTGCTCTTCATCCTGCGAGGGCGTGACCTGCTTTTCGGGATACATCAACTGGCCGTCCGTCTCGTTGTCCCACCAGGTCAGCCCGAGATAACTAGCGACCATGTTCGTCCCCGGATGCATGTGGCAGACCATGCACTGCGAGGTCGGAATGGAGCTGGTGAACTGATGCCGAATCGGATGGCCCGGCTCATTACGCGGGATATTCTGATCGGCCGTCTGCGTCTCTCCGCCATTGCCGAACGGAGCGTACTGCGCCGCATGAACTGGATCGCGGTCGTTGGCGTAGATGACGTGACAGGCTGTGCAGCCGGACGAGCGATAATCGCCGGCGTGGTCGTTCGTCCCCAGAAAGTTCAGGGTCGGGTCGAGCAAACGCGTCTTCTGCAAACCTAAGAAGACCGGGTCGGTGCGATTGTTCGTGCCGAAGCCGCGCGGGCTGAGTCCCTTGTCTGGCTTGCCCGGCTCCTCCTCTTTGTCGGGCAGGCCGACTTCGAGACGCCTGCGGCCGCCGCGCTCGAAGACGCGCAGGACGTTGCCCGGCTGCGAGATGTTCCACGGCGGCAGCGGGTCGATCACTTTGAGCCAGCCCTTGAACTGCGTCTCGGCGCGCGAAGGCTGCGGGTTCTGGATGAGAGACTGCGGGCCGCCGCCCTCGCTGTAGCTCTCGCCGAAGCGCGCGTCCTTGATGGGATAGCCGCCGTTGTTATAGAGC
>JAFBAJ010000026.1 GCA_019247865.1 Acidobacteriota bacterium | reverse complement strand
GGCGCGTGCCGTCGCGCAGGTTCTCGACCTCGTGATGCGTGAGCGCGGCGATCAGGCGATAAGCCTCTGCGCGAGCCATGCCTTTGGTCATCTCTTCCAAATGCTCGAAGGAGAGATAGCGACCGATCCGCGCGCCGATGTCGCGGCTCTTGATGAGATTCGAGCCCTTAGGCATCGCTTCGTATGTCCCGTAGACATAGATCGGCAGAATCCCGACGCGGCAGGTCAGCGCCAGGTAACCGATGATCGGTTTGAACTCGGTCATCTCGCCGGACATCGAGCGCGTGCCTTCCGGAAAGATGAGCGCGTTGTAGCCGCGCTCAAGGAACGAACGCGCGTGGCGCAGCGATTGGCGCAACGAGCCGGAGCGCTCCATCGGCACGAGGTTCGTGAAGTTGTCCATGTAGGCGCGCTTGTACTTGTTGTCGAAGAAATAGTCCGCGGCGGCGAGCGCGACCATGTCTTTGCCAGCCTCGCCGAGAGCCATCTTGACGAGCCCCATGTCGAGGTGCGAGGTGTGGTTCGGCGCGACGATGAAGTTCGTGTGCACAGGGATATTCGCCTGCCCCTCGTATTTCGTGTGCAGGAAACGCTCGTAAAAGACGCGCTGTAAAGCGTCGAGCCCCTTGTTGCCGACCGTGCGGACGAGCGAAGGAATATAGATCTCTTCCTCCACGCTGCCGCGTTTTTCGCTCGGCGGGCGCGTCTCCTGTCCCTTGCGCGTCGCCTGGCGCGTGACCGCGTTCGACAGCTCGCGCACGTCCTGCACTTCGTTCAAAGTATCCGGCGCGATGAGCGTGCCGCCGGCATTTTCGATTGCGGTCGCCAGCTCGACGTACATCAGGCTGTCAAAGCCCAGATCGCTGAAGCGCGTGTCGAGCGTGATCTCCGCGCGCGGCCGGTTGGCTACGGTCGCCACGACCTCGAAGAGCCACGCCTGTTTGTCATCTCTGGCGGCTTCGGCCTTGACGCGTCCCGCCGCGCGCATGCTCTGTTCGAGCATCTGCATCGCGGTGATGACTTCGCGCCGCTTGACCTTGCGCGTCGCCGTGCGCGGCAGCTCGCCGTCCCAGAAATGCAGCAGCTTGACGCGCTTGTAAAAGGGAAGCGTCGAAGAGATGTCGCGGAAGTGCTCTTCGACGCGCTTGTGCGTCTCTGCGCGCGAGAGCGAGATGTCGTGGTCGAAGTCCGGCACGACGAGGCACGCGATCTTCTCTCCGCCGTCATCATCGGGCAGGCCGACGATGCTCAACTCTTTGATGAAAGGCGAGCTGTTATAAACTTCTTCCAGCTCGTCCGGGTAGACGTTCTTGCCGTTGGAATCGACGATGATGTCCTTCGAGCGACCGACGAGATAGAGATTGCCGTCCTCATCAAAGCGTCCGAGGTCGCCCGTGTGCAGCCAACGCTCGATCAGCGTCTCGCGCGTCGCGGCCTCGTTTTCGTAATAGCCGACCATCACGTTGGGGCCGCGCGCCAGAACTTCGCCGACGCCGCTCGCATCCGCCTCGGCGATCTTGATCTCGACGCCCGGCAGCGGCTTGCCGACACTTCCCGCGAGCATGCTGTTGCGCGGGCGCGTCACGGTCAGCACGGGCGAAGCTTCGGTCAGGCCGTAGCCTTCGAGAATCGTAAAGCCGAGCCCGTGAAAATCCTTCTGCACCTTCTCGCCGAGAGCCGAGCCGCCGCTGATGAGATAGCGTATGCGCCCGCCGAGCCCCTTGTGAATCGGATAAAAGGCGAAGTGCCCCAGATTGAAGGGCGTCTTATCGCGCAGCCACGCGTTGGCGCGAATCAAGAGATCGGCCGCGCTCCCGATCCATTCGCTGCGTTCATTGAGACGGGTCTTGATGCGGCGATGGAGCAGCTCCCACAGGGCCGGGACGCCGACCATGCCCGTGACGTGTCCGTTCCTGATCGCACGCGCTAAGGCTTCGCCCGACAGCTCTTCGAGGTAGGTGATCTGCGCGCCGCGCGAGAGGGGCGTCAGAAAGCCGGTCGAGAACTCGAACGTGTGATGCAGCGGCAGGACGGAGAGCACGCCGTCGTGCGTTGACATGTCGAAGACCGAAGAGAGCATCGAAGTCATGCTCGTCAGGTTGCGATGCGAGAGCATGACGCCCTTAGGTCGGCCGGTCGTGCCCGAAGTGAAGATGAGCGACGCGACCGACTGCGGATGCACGCGCGTCGGCAGCAGCGCGAGCCTTTCATCCTCCGTCTGCTGATCCGGCATGGCGAAGACTTCATCGTAGCGCCAGATGCGAGTCGCGGTCTCTTCCTCCGCCAATCTTTCGGCGAGCTGCGGGTGCTCTCTGTCCATCTCTGCGCTGATGATGAGACCGGCCGCGTCGCCCGCGCGCGCGAACGTGACCACCTCTTCGGTCGAACTGGTCGGGTCGACCGGGATGCAGGTCGCGCCCGCCTTCATCACGCCGAAATAGGACATCCCCCATTCGGGCGCGTTGTGGCTCAGGAGCATCACGCGGTCGCCGGGCTTGATGCCTGCGCTCGCCAGGAAAGCTCCGGCGCGCGTCGCCAGTTCGCGCAGGTCTGCGTAGGTGTACTGCTCCTGTCGCCCGTCGCGTTCGATGCGCATCGCAACGCGCGTCGCGTGGCGCTTGGTCGTCGTCTCGAACAGCTCCAGCAGATCGCGGTAGGTGTAGACGCGCTTAGGCTGCTCGCGCATCTCGTCTTCCAGCGTCGGGAAGACCCACTTGCGCAAGCCCGGAAAGTGTACGTTCATCCAGTAGTCGTACCAGTCGAGCTGTTCCGGGTTCCAGGTGAGCAGTGCGCGCTCGTCCTTGCGTATGCGCGCGAAGAGCGAGCGCACGTTGTCCGCGCGAAACGTGTAAGCGTTTTCGACCATGAAGGGACGGAACATCTCGAACGCCTGCTGCGTCTCGTGCGTCAGCTCTTCGAGGCGGTCAACGCGCTCTTTGACTCTGTCAATGACATCGGTCACGCGCCCGCCGCCCCAACGC
>JAFBAJ010000433.1 GCA_019247865.1 Acidobacteriota bacterium | reverse complement strand
AAAAGCGTCGGCCGGGGCTCATGTGTCGAGCCGCTCTGTACGCGTGTCTGCTCAGCCTCTGTCTTCCGCCGCACGCTGCCGCGCAGGATGAGCGCGGGCGCATCTCGGGCGTCGTGCGCGATGCGTCCGGGCGGCCCGTGCCGAACGTCTCCGTTCGCGTCGTCAATCAGGTGACGAGCCGCACGCGCCGCGTTAAGTCAGGGAGCGACGGCAGCTATTTCGTCCAGCTCGAAGTCGGAGCTTACCGCATCACTGTGGACTTTCCCTTCGTCGCGGGCTTTGCCAAAGACAAATCATACGGCGCTTACGCGCGTGTCATCCCCGGCGGTTTGGAGAACATCGTCATCAACTCCGGACAGCAGCGGACGCTGGACATTCCGGTTGAGAAACGCGAGGGCTTTGCGAAGCAGAAGAGCGACGGGCAGCCGACCGGATTCGCAGGCGGCGAGAGCGCTGATTCCGCAGAGCAGTCTGAGCCTGACCGGCGCGAAGTACGCGACCGCTGGCGCATAGGCTTTCCCGAATATGATCGTTACGGCGACAAGGGAGCGCGCGGGCGCGACATTCCTTTCAAGCGCGGGCGCTGGTACGACCCTTACAACCAGAGCGTGCTCAAGGGCGACTATCCCATCATCGGCCGGAACAAGTTCATGATCCTCTCCGGCGTCAGCACGACCGCGTTCGACTTTGGCCGCACGCCTAAGCCGACCGATGTGAGCAGCGTCAATCCGGGCAGCGCGGAGTTCTTCGGCCATCCGGAAGCCTTAGCCCTGAGCGAGACGCTGCAATTCACCTTTGAATTCTTCAAGGGCGAAACCGTCTTCAAGCCGCGCAACTGGGCGATCAAAATCTCTCCCACCCTGAGCCTGCCCAACTATCTCAACGCGCGCGAGAACGGCGTCGTCAACATAGATGTCAGGCGCGGCACGCGGCGCACGGACACGCACTTCTCATTTGAAGAAGCGTTCGTCGAAAAGAAGCTTTTCGATGTCAACGCCAACTACGATTTCGTCTCCGTGCGCGTCGGCATTCAGCCCTTCGTCTCGGACTTTCGCGGCTTCGTCTACTCCGACAACAACCTCGGCGCGCGGCTCTTCGGCGCGTTCGCCAACAATCGCTACCAGTTCAACCTGGCCTACTTTCGGCAACTGGAGAAGGACACCAACAGCGGCCTCAATCGCTTCGAGAGCCGCAAGCAGAATATCTTCATTGCCAATATCTACCGGCAGGATTTTATCAGGAAGGGGTACACGATTCAGGCCACCGCGCTCTACAACGACGACCGCGGCACGCGCCATTTCGACCGCAACGGCTTTCTCGTCCGCCCGGCTCAGGTCGGCGACGTGCGGCCGCACAAGATCGGAGTCGCCTATCTCGGCATCAACGGCGACGGGCACATCGGGCGGCTCAACCTGACGCACTCCTACTATTTCGCGTTCGGGTATGACACGCTCAATCCGATTGCCGGAAAGCGCGTGCGCGTGCGCTCGCAGATGGCCGCCGCGGAGGCTTCGATTGATAAAGACTACCTGCGCTTTCGCGCCTCGTTCCTGTGGGCTTCGGGCGATAAGAATCCGACGGACGGCCGCGCGACCGGCTTTGACGCGATCCTCGACGACCCGAACTTTATCGGCGGGCCTTTTTCTTTCTGGAATCGTCAGGGCATCCGCCTGACGCAGACGGGCGTGGGTCTTGTGCAGTCGAACAGCCTCCTGCCGACCCTGCGGAGCAGCAAGCTCGAAGGTCAGGCGAACTTCGTCAACCCGGGCATCTTTATCTATAACATCGGGGCCGATGCCGAAGTGACGCAGCGGCTCAAGCTCGTGGCTAACATCAACTACCTGCGCTTTCACCGGACAGAGTCGCTCGAATACCTGCTCTTCCAGAATCGCATCCGCCACGAGATCGGCCTCGATTACAACATCGGCGTAGCCTATCGCCCGTTCCTGATCAACAACGTCACGTTCACTTTCGGCGCGTCCGTCCTGCAAACCGGGCGCGGCTTTCGAGACATCTACACGGACATGTCGCGCAACTGTCCGTTCCCGAAATTCTGCGAGCCCACGATCATCGCCCCGAACAAGCCGCTCTACGCTCTGTTCGCGCAGGTGAAGTTTGTGTTTTAAGAAATTAGCCACAGAGGACACAGAGAGCACAGAGGATTTAAATGATCTCAAATTTGAAAGCTGAAAAGATTCTCTGTGTGCTCTGTGTCCTCTGTGGCTAATCTTGCTTTATGAAAAGACTCGGCCGGACAGATAGATTAAAGTTGACGCTATGCTTTGTCATCGCGGCGGGCGTCGCGGTGTTGCTGTGGAGCGGCACGGCTGAGACGAAGCCTGCGCAGACGCAGACCGCTCAAACGCAGATGGCAGCACAGCCGACGGCCACGCTGGTCGAGGGCTGTGTCACGTGTCACCGGAACATCGAGCCGATGCACAGGTACACGCCGACGGGCGAGGCGCTCGAAAAGCTGAATGACGACAAGGACGCGCAGGGCATCACCTGCACTGCCTGTCACGGCGGCAACCCTGCGGCCACGACCAAAGAGGGCGCGCACGTGAGGCCGAAATATCCGGACGAGTGGAAGCGGAACGGAAAATATTCGAGCGCGAATCCGGAGCGCACCAACACGCTGCTCGCGAAAGAGTCCTGGGAGTTCGTGCGCTTTATCAATCCGGGCGACCTGCGCGTCACGCAGAAGACCTGCGGCGAGTGTCACGCCACCGAATCAAAGGCGGTCGCGCGCAGCATGATGACGCACGGCGCGATGTTGTGGGGCGCGGCGCTCTATAACAACGGC
>JAFBAJ010000772.1 GCA_019247865.1 Acidobacteriota bacterium | reverse complement strand
ACGACCATCGAGCCGTCGAAACAGAAGAATCTGGTCGCGGCGGGAATCTTCGACAATCAGGGCGGCTTTAACGCGCGCGCCAACACGAAGGGCAACTTCGGCTACGACATCGGCTCGCAGGCTTCTTACACGACGACTGTCAGGACTGCGGACGGGCAGGGCTCCGGCTGGGCTTCCGCGATGTCGCATCGCATTCGCGACATAGACGCGGCGGCGGTCAGCGCGCGCGCCATCGAGAAGGCCGAAAAGTCTCAGGGCGCGGTCGCCATCGAGCCGGGCAAGTACACTGTCATCCTGGAGCCGAACGCGGTCGGCGATCTGGTCTCGAACATGATCTTCTTCTTCGGCGCGCGGCAGGCGGACGAGGGGCGCTCGTTCCTCTCGAAGAAGGGCGGCGGCAATCTCCTCGGCGAAAAACTCTTCGGCGAAGAGGTCAACGTCTTCACCGACCCGAACTATCCGAACGCGCCGGGCTCGCCCTTTGACGGAGCCGGACTGCCCGCACGCAAGATGGACTTTATTCGCGGCGGCGTCGTCAAGAACCTGAACTACAACCGGTTCTGGGCCAAGAAGCAGGGCAAGGAGCCGACGCCTTTTCCGACCAACCTCATCATCGAAGGCGGCAAAAGCTCGATTGACGAAATGATCGCCTCGACCGAGCGCGGCATCCTCGTCACGCGCCTCTGGTACATCCGCCTCGTCGATCCGCAGAGCGTGCTCTACACGGGCTTGACGCGCGACGGCACGTTCCTCATCGAGAAGGGGCGCATCAAGTCCGCGATCAAAAATTTCCGCTTCAACGAGACGCCCGTCAAGATGCTCAACAACGTTGAGGCGATGTCGCCCTCCGTACGCATCACCGGCTCGGAGCGTGTCGGCGACGGCTTCCCAGTGCTCGCGCCCGCACTCAAAGTGCGCGAGTTCGAGTTCACCAGCCTCTCGGACGCGATCTAAGAATATTTAGCCACAGAGGACACAGAGGGCACAGAGGAAAAAGATATTTTATTCTCTCTGTGCCCTTTGTGTCCTCTGTGGCTAAGCTTTTTATTGTTACATGGTGAAACACCCTCTCCCGGCCTTTGCACTTCCACCGTACATGATTCCCGCTGCTGAACTGGAAAACCTCAGATAAACCGTTGTCGCGCATGGGCGGCATGGCTCTTGCACTGTCAGGCCATGGTTTTTCTGCGAAGTTTGCGCGGCGACTTTTTCTGCACACCTCGTTGCCGCTTCAGTAAATGATTTGACCAGTCTCATGGGGGAAATAAGATGAAGCGGATACTGTTCTTTCTCTTGCTCATTAGCTTGAGCGCGCTGTCGAGTGTGCATGCGCAAACTATCAACTCGCTCTCGGCTCAGACGTTGACGCGCGCCGGAAGGTTGAAAATTACCGGCGCGGATTTTGGCGCAACTCAAGGCGGCAGCATGGTCCGAGTGGGGGGCGCGACTGCGCTCATCAGCAGTTGGTCGGATAGCTCGATCATTGCTTATATCGCGGAGAATACTCCGCTCGGCGCGGCCAGCGTGCAGGTCGTGACTCCCGCCGGAAGCAGCAATCAACTTCAGTTGAGCATCACCCAGCGGCCTCCTGCCGACGGGCGCGTGAAATGGCGGTTTCAAGCTGACGCCCCTTACTTTCAGGGTCGTCCGGCCATCGGCCCGGACGGGAGCGTCTATGCTCTGGATGTGAGCGGACACTTATATGCGTTGACGCCGGATGGCGGCTTGAGGTGGATTTTCAGCGGCCGATTTCCGGCTGTGCAATCGGTGAGCAGAGGCGCGGACGGCACGATCTATTTCGCCGGCGGCAATACCATCTATGCGCTCAATAACGACGGCAGCTTGAAATGGCAGATCGCAGACCCGACCGGCGCACAGGTCGAAGCCGGGCCGAACGTCGGGCCGGACGGTAACATTTATGCCGTCACGGAAGACCTCAACGTGAGCGGCGGCCTCGGCGCGATCACCATTTCACCCGGCGGACAAATCCTGCACCAGCGCACGGGCTATAACCACGCCTACGGGTCTGCCTACTACAACCGCGAGATAGTCTTCGGCCAACCAAATCAATTCTATTTCTCGCTCAATAATCTGGACGGCAACAGCGGCCTCCAATTTTTTCAGTTGGGCGGAATCTTCCGCACTGCCAAACCGGCGGGAAATCGCTACACGCCGGCCGTCGCTCCCGGCGGGACGGTCTATATCGTGACGGTTGATCTGGAGAACAGCTATGCCGAGCTGGGCGCGTTCGATGCGAACGGCAATCGGGTCGGAACATTTTTCGGCAATGGAACGCGAGCTTTAACCAATCCAGATGTTGGCGCGGACGGCACGATCTACATCACGCGCAACGATTCGCTGGTGACCGCGCTGAATCCGAACGGGACTCAGCGGTGGCAGTTTACCGGCGCGGGGTTCCTGGGCAGCCCGACCGTGAATGCTCAGAACTCGGTCATCGCCGTCGGCGGTTACGAGATCGGCACCGCGCCCGCCGCCGTCTACGGGATAGGCTCTGCCGGGCAATCTCTCTGGACTGTGACGCTGCCCATTGAAAACGGCGGCCGCGTGACCCCGCTGGCGCGACCTAAGTTTTCACCGGACGGAGCCACCGTCTACGTCGGGATGAGCCTCAGCAGCAGTTCGCCGGATGCCTACACCTATCTTTATGCGATCCGAGCAGCCGACACGGTCGCGCGCCGTGCGCGGTATGACTTTGACGGCGACGGCCGTGCCGACCTCGCTGTCTTTCGACCTTCAAACGCGACGTGGTATCTGAATCTTTCCGCACACAGCATCACGGCCACGCAGTTCGGCCTCGCGACGGACACGCGCGTGCCGGCTGATTATGATGGCGATGGCCGCGCCGATATCGCAGTCTTCCGCGACGGCTCCTGGTTTCTCTTGCGAAGCACTGCGGGCTTTGAGTCCATGCAGTTCGGACAGAGCGGGGACGTGCCGCAGCCTGGCGATTATGATGGCGATGGCAAGGCCGACCTCGCTGTCTTTCGTCCTGCGAACGGCACCTGGTACGTACAGGGATCACAGGCCGGATTCGTGGCTATCCCGTTCGGCCAGAGCGGAGATCGCGCAGTGGCTGACGATTACGATGGCGACGGCAAGACGGACGTGGCCGTCTATCGCGGCGGGACGTGGTATGTCCAGCAGAGCCGCGACGGTTTCACTTCCGCGCAGTTCGGCATCGGTACGGATCTGCCTGTGACAGGCGATTACGACGGCGATGGCAAGGCTGACCTGGCGGTCTTTCGCGCAGGAACCTGGTACTTGCAGAGAAGCCGGGATGGTTTTGTGGCAGTGCCGTTCGGCACGGACTCCGACAGCCCGGTCCCGGCGGATTACGATGGCGACGGACAGACCGATGTCACTGTCTTTCGCGATGGCGTCTGGTATTTACAGCGTAGTCAGGGCGGCTTCACGAGCTTGCAGTTCGGACAGAGCGGCGATGTCGCTGTAAGTTTTTAAAAAACAGGTCTCACGCAAAGGCGCAAAGACGCAAAGGAAAACAATGAAGTCTTTCTTTGCGTCTTAGCGCCTTTGCGTGAGATGCTTTCGTTTTGCTGCTTCACTCGAACGATAGCTTGCAAAGATGTTTCATCCCGCAACATCTTTGCAAGCTATTTGCATTATCGCCATACAGGTTTTCCCGCAGCCATTTTCCTTCACTTCAAGTTCCACGCGACAATTTCCATTATTTCGGTGGCGGCATACTGATTGCTCAAAATATTTGTCCCAGCATGTCAATTGGTTTTAGGTCGCTTTCGTTAATTTAACTATCTCAACAGGTTCGGATAACTGATCGGGCCTCCGTTCTGAATCGGACTGTGTCTGTCCGGCTAGAGCAAGACTGTTACAGGTAAATTCAATCGAATAAGGGAGGTAGGCTGCGATGTGTAAGCTTGCGGGGAGAGAACGCAGGAGGAATTTCGCTTCCGGGGTGCTGTGTCTGTTGGTCTGCGGGTTCGTGTTTGCGCTGTATGAGAGAGAGGCTCAGGCCGCGCCCGGCGACCTTGACCCGACTTTCGGGAACGGCGGGACGGTCATGACTCTGGTCGCCGCACAGGATCGCGGCTTTGCGATGGTCAGGCAGCCGGACGGCAAGCTGGTGGTCGGCGGTCGGTCGCGTCCCGGGGATTTTCAGGATTTCGCGCTCGTCCGCTATAACCCGGACGGCAGCCTCGATACGAGCTTCGGCGTGGGCGGCAAAGTGATCACGTCTCTCGCTTACCCGGGTGCGCCGCAGGACGAGCTGCATGCGCTCGTGTTGCAGCCGGACGGAAAGATCGTCGCGGTCGGCTCGTGCCGGACGTTCAGCTCGACCAACAGCGCGCTGCTTGCTTCGGGCGTCGCACGCTACAACCCGAACGGCACGCTCGACACGACCTTTGACGGCGACGGAATTCTTTTTATCGAAGCGTCGGTCGAGAACGCTGCGGTGCTGCAACCGGACGGCAAGATCGTGTTCGGCGGCGGGACAGGCTTTTTCCCGAGCAGCAATTTCGGATTAGCGCGCGTCAACCCGAACGGAACGCTCGACACGACGTTCGGCGGGACGGGCATTGTGAGCGTTGATTTCAACGGCAGCGGAGACGGTATTTTCGGACTCGCACTTCAGCCCGACAACAAGATCGTCGCCGCCGGGATAACTTACGGTCAGGGCTCGGACAACAATTTCGGCCTCGCGCGTTTCAATCCTGACGGAAGCCTGGATACGACGTTCGATACGGACGGCAAAGTGGTGACCGATTTTGCGAACATGTCGGACAAAGGCTTTGCGGTCGTCCTGCAGCCCGACGGCAAGATCATCGTCAGCGGCACGGCTTCGCCGCAGGTGAACATCTTTGATTTCGGCCTGGCGCGCTACAACACGAACGGGAGCTTGGACACGACGTTTGGCAGCAACGGCAAAGTCACGACCAATTTTTTCGTCGGCGTTGACATCGCTTACGCAGTCAAGGTTCAGCCCAACGGCAAGATCGTCGCCGCCGGAGTCAGCGGCGGAGGCGGCACAGCCTTCGCCGTGGGGCGTTACAACGCCGACGGCAGTCTCGACACTGCGTTCGGCAACAGCGGTAAAGTTGAGACCTTCTATGAAGGACTCGACGAAGCACACGCGGTGCTGATTCAACCGGACGGGAAGATCGTGGTGGCCGGAACCGCCAACGGCGGCGGCACGATTGGTCAATTCGCGCTCGCGCGTTATCTCGGCGACGCGCCCGCCATCACGCGCGCCAAGCCTTTCGACTTCGACGGCGATGGCGTGGCGGACGTGGCCGTCTTTCGCCCTTCGAACGGCACCTGGTATCTGAACCGCTCGGCGCAGGGCTTGACCGCGACGCAGTTCGGCGCGGCGGCGGACCGGCTCGTGCCGGCGGACTATGACGGCGACCGGCAGACAGACCTCGCGGTCTTCCGCGACGGGACTTGGTACATCCTCAACAGCACGAACAATCAGTTGCGCGCAGTCCAGTTCGGCGTCGGCGGAGACGTGCCGCAGCCCGGCGACTTTGACGGCGACGGCGTGGCGGACATCTGTGTCTTTCGTCCGGCGAACGGAACCTGGTACATGCAGCAGAGCGCGTCCGGCTTCGTCACAGTGCCGTTCGGGCAGGCGGGCGACCGCGCAGTGGCTGATGATTACGACGGCGACGGCAAGACGGATGTGGCCGTCTATCGCGAAGGCGCGTGGTACGTCCAGCAGAGCCGCGACGGATTTCAGGGGACGCAGTTCGGCAACGCCACGGACGCGCCCGTCGCAGGGGATTACGACGGCGATGGCCGCGCAGACCTCGCAGTCTTTCGCGCAGGCACGTGGTATCTGCTGCGCAGCCAGCAGGGCTTCACAACAATCCAGTTCGGCCTGAGCACGGACGCGCCCGCGCCTGCGGATTACGACGGCGACGGTCAGATGGATGTCGCGGTCTTCCGCGACGGGCAGTGGTATATCCAGCGCAGTCAGGCGGGCTTTACTTCGATCCAGTTCGGACAGAGCGGCGATGTCGCAGTGCCGCACACACGCGTGCCGTAAGGCTTGCGGAACCAGGAGCGACGGACGAAACCGGTCACGGGCGAGAATTTTGCAGGGGCAGGGCTGGTCCCTGCCCGTGTCTCGTTATCACAAGGCGGGCAGGGACAAAAGCTGCCCCTACAATCGAGCAAAGAGGTTGGAAAGATGAATAAGAGTGTACCCGGTGGAACCGTGAAACGAACAAAGGTCTGGACCGTGGGTCTGGTTTTGGCTTTAGGTGTTCTCTGCGTGCTGTCTTTGGGCGGCAGAGCCACTATGGAACGGGGCTCTGCTGCTGCTCCGTCTGCGCCGGCGCTGCAATTTTGCAGCAGCTCCAACATCATCATTCCGATCACGGGCGGCATGGGCGGCACGGCCAATCCGTACCCGTCGAGCATCAACGTGAGCGGCCTCGTCGGCACGACGAGCAGCGTCACAGTCACGCTCAATAACCTGCAACACTTCTGGGCTTCCGATCTGGATATCCTGCTCGTCGCTCCCGACGGGCGCAAGTTCGTCGTGATGTCGGACGTGGGCGGAAGTGACGGCTTCGACAGCCCGGCGACGATCACGCTGACGGACGCGGCCACCGTGGGATTGCCGTCTTCCGGGGCGATTCCTTCCGGCTCTTATAAACCGACTGACAACGATGCCGGAGACGCTTTCCCAAACATCGGCGGGCCGTACAGCGAGCCTGCTCCGGCGGGCACGGCGACCTTCGCCTCGGTCTTTAACGGAGGCAATCCGAACGGAACGTGGAGCCTCTACGTGTACGACGATTCGCCTGCGTCGGGCGGGAGCATCACCGGCGGCTGGTGTCTGAACGTGACGAGCGAAGCGCCGCTGCCCGGTCAGGTGCAGTTCAGCAGTGCGACCTTCAACGAGTACGCGGGCAACACCGCGACCGTCACCGTCTCGCGCATCAACGGCACGCAGGGGCCTGTGACGGTCGACTATGCCGTGACGAACAACACCGCGACGGGCGGCACGAGCTGCGGCGCGGGCATTGACTTCATCACTACCGGCGGCACGCTCAGCTTCGCAAGCGGCGAAGCGAGCAAGACCTTCAACGTGCAGCTCTGCCCGGACAGCGGGCCGGAGCAGGGAGAGACCGCTAATCTCGTCTTATCAAATCCGACGGGCGGCGCGACCATCGGCTCGCAGGGAATCTCGACGCTCGTCATCGTGCCCGCTGCGACCACGCCCGCGACGCAGTTCTGTCGTCCCAATCCCATCGCCATCTCCGGCTCCGGCGACGCGGGAGCAGCCGCGCCCTATCCGTCGAAGATTCCGGTCACGGGACTGAACGGTCTGATCTCCAACGTCAAGATCACGCTCAACGGTTTTCGTCATACCTGGAGCGAGGATGTGGACATCCTGCTCGTCAGTCCGTCCGGGCAGAAGCTCATCGTGCTCTCCGACATCGGAGGCTCGCAGGGCTTCACAGCCCCTGCGAACGTCACGCTGACGGACTTCGCTTCGGCGGGTCTGCCGACCAGCTCCGCGCAGATTCTGTCGAACGCGTACCGGCCGACCAACGTCGGAGCGGGGAACGACTTTTTCCCGACGCCCGCGCCCGCGCCGCCCTATAACAGTCCTCTGCCGGACGGTTCTGCCACCTTCGCTTCGACCTTCAACGGTTTCGACCCGAACGGCGAGTGGAGCCTCTACGTGTACGACGACCTCTCGGGCGGCTCAGGCGTGATACAGGGCGGCTGGTGCATAGACATCTCGACGACCACTCCGCAGGGGCCGGGCCAGTTCGGTTTCGCCCTGCAAAATTACACCGTCAACGAAGGCGAGACGGCCAACGTCACTGTCGCGCGCAACAACGGCGGAGCGGGAACGGTGACGGTCAATTACGCGACCACCAGCGGCTCTGCGACGGGCGGAGCTGCGTGCGCGCCGGGCGTGGACTTCATCAACGCGAGCGGGACGCTGACTTTTCCTGAAGGCGTCTTCACGCAGACGATTCCGGTGCAGATGTGTCTCGATGGTGATAACGATCCGGAGGAGA